>NZ_JAZGQE010000243.1:0-5306 GCF_048593885.1 Yersinia sp. 1252 StPb PI
CCATACAACACGAATTCAACACCGATTCTTTATAAGAATGAATATAAGCATTCCTCTTGGGCCAGTTTAATGCAGGACCGCCTGAAAAAGGGAATGAGCCTGATGAAGTTTGACGGTGTCAAGACGGTTGCTATTGATGATTCTGAGATGGTCAACCTTTCAACAATATTGGAACAAGTCGCACCAGAACACACGCTATCAAGAATAACTGTGGTCCATAATCCCAAAGGCTCAATTACAAGAAATTTTAATCGAACTCATGAGTATGCACTATTTTTAACACGGGATGGTCTGTCAGGCTGTATTGCAAGATCCCTTGAAGAAAATAGCTCTCCGCGAAAAATGCGTCGATGGGGAGAAAACTCAAGGAGAATTGATCGACGACTCTCCTTCTATCCAATCTATCTTCTGGATGGGCAAATCGTTGATATTGGTAGTTTTCCAGAAGATAATTTTCATCCGTCTGGAAAAAATGTTGTTCTAAACGATGGTCGAGTCGAAGTTTGGCCTATCGACCAAGATGGGGTAGAACGACGTTGGAACTTCGGACTTGACTCAATTAGGGACAACCTAGACCGTATAGCCGCTATAAATAATAAAGGGGAATGGGATCTTTTTGTTACCCACGAGCAAACTGTTCCAAAAACAGTATGGACAGGAGGAGAGTTCGATGCCGGAAAATATGGCAATAGTCTTCTAATCAATATGCTTGGTGAAAAAAGGTTCGATTTCCCAAAATCTATAAATTTAGTTAAAAAATGCGTTTCATTGGCCACACAATCCGATCCTGACGCCATCGTATTAGACTACTTTGGTGGCAGTGGGACCACAGCACATGCTGTAATTGATCTAAAACGTAAATCCATTCTTTCTGGACAAGAAAACAGAACTAGTTTCATCCTAGTTGAGCAAGGAGAGTACTTTGATCTGGTAACAAAACCTCGTGTAATCAAAGCTGTCTACTCCACCGATTGGGAAAACGGTAATCCGACTTCACCCGAAACAGGTCTATCTCAATGCTTTAAAGTTCTTAAGCTCGAGAGCTATGAGGATACGTTGAATAATCTGCAACTTTACCGTTCTACCACTCAAGATGATCTTTTTGCCAAGTTACCGCAGCACACAAAAGATGATTATCTCTTACATTACATGTTGGATGTCGAAAGTCGTGATTCTCTGCTATCAATAAATGATTTCCGTAAACCTTTTGATTACATGTTGAACATCGCTGTCGATTCTGCAGGTGCATTCGAAAAGAAAAAGATCGACTTAGTCGAAACTTTCAACTATTTAATTGGCCTATCGGTGAAGCATATTGATGCTGAATTCGAGAAAGGTTTCGTCATAGTAATAGGCCTCTTGCCTAGTGGAGAATCCTGTATTGTATTATGGCGAGACTGTGAAATATTAGATTACGAAGGGATCGGTAAACTTTGCGACAAACTGGCAATCAACCCAGCAGACAACAAATACGATGTAGTTTACATAAATGGAGACCACAATATTCCCAATGTGCTCACTCAGACAGCAGAAGAAGGCGGTAGCACTCGCACTCTTAAACTGCGACAGATTGAATCTGAGTTCTTGTCTCGCATGTTCTCAATGGAGGACATCTGATGGCCCGCTTACCAAAATCTTCAGAAATGCTTAAAAAAGGCACATCAAAAAGGCGCAGTTTCCATCAAGAACTAGTGCTCAATCGCTGGATGTTGGGCTTCTTTAAAGGAGGAGACCTCAGCATACTCAAACTAAGGTTGGGTGATGACCGGCATGAAGGCATTGATGAGGATGGACAATCTAAATATTTTCATGAGCTTACATGTAACTTGTTCGAGGTGGATCGTGTGTCTATGGCCGATTTCCGCCGCTATGATCTAAACATCGTTAGCCACTGGCAGAGCATCACTGTTCAGCGTAACAAGCTCGAAGGTCATGAACTGCAGATGAAATATTTCCAATATCTTTCTTTGCTATTTACCGAAATCTATTTGGAGTGGTACTTCAATAAACGCCAAGAGCTGCTGGACGGACTGAATGAAGAGCTTATACGCTACCGTAATGAGTTAGGTGCAGAACCATTTCGCGACTTCAATGCCGACGATTTAAACAAGATTGCTTTCTGGAATGCTACAGGCAGCGGTAAAACGTTATTGCTGCATGTCAATATCCGCCAGTACTTACATTATTTTCAGGGTGGCCGTATTGATTTGTACCCCAGTAAAATAATTCTGCTAACACCCAATGAAGGACTCTCAAGACAACATCTTGACGAGTTAAACCTGTCTGGCTTCACTACTCAGTACTTCAACAAGAATCAGACACTCCATTACCCTGGCATCGTCGAGATAATTGACATCAATAAGTTAGGTGATGTCATGGGCAACAAAACTGTAGCGGTAGAAGCTTTCGAAGGTAATAACTTAGTTCTTGTAGACGAAGGTCATCGCGGGACGGGGACAGCAGCAGGGGCCTGGATGAGCCGCCGCGATACACTTGTTCGAGGTGGGTTCGCCTTTGAGTACTCAGCTACCTTTGGTCAAGCTGTAGCTAAGGGAATGACCATCGCAACGGCTGAAGAAGAGATTCAGAAAAAGCGCGCAAAAATGCTTTTTAACACAGCCAATCTAAAAAAATTGGATGGTAGCCAACTTGCGGAGCTAGTACTTACTGACGAAGATAAACGCCTCGCGCGCATTAGTGCTATCCGGGAGCTCTATGCGAAGTGTATTCTATTTGACTATTCCTATAAGTTTTTTTATGAAGACGGTTACGGGAAAGAATCGCTGATTCTCAACATGACTGGCGAAGCTTACGCACAAACAGATAATGCATGTAAGTACTTTACCGCCTGCCTGCTAGCCTTCTATCAGCAACTTTGGCTTTGGGATACCAACCGCAATAAGTTAACTGATTTCAATATCGAAAAGCCGCTATGGGTATTTGTAGGTAATTCAGTCTCTGGTGAAGAGTCAGATATTCTAGAAGTTGTTAACTTTCTCGCCTATTTTTTGAACAATAATGCGCAGATTAAGTCCTGGCTTGCAGATTTTATTGCCGACAGAGCACAGATCCTAGATAGCCAAGGCAACAATATTTTTAAGGGGCGATTCAGCCCTCTTTTGAGTTATACGGATCAAATAGGCGCACTATACGACGATATTCTTATTCGTGTTTTCAATACTCCAGCCAAGCAGCGGCTAAAGCTAGTCAACATCAAAAGTAGTAAAGGAGAACTAGCGTTACGAGTAGGTGATGCTAAACCTTTCGGTCTAATTAATATTGGAGATGATGCTGGGTTCTTCGGCATGGCTGAAAATTCAGAGACTTTTGATAACGAAAGAGATGATTTTGGTGGTGCACTATTTGATACGTTGAATACCAAAAACAGTCATTTGAACGTGCTAATAGGCTCACGTAAATTTACTGAAGGTTGGAGTAGCTGGCGCGTTTCCACTATGGGCCTTCTGAACATGGGTAAAGGTGAAGGTTCTCAGATCATTCAGTTATTTGGCAGGGGTGTCCGACTGAAGGGAAAGGAATTCTCTCTTAAGCGCACACTCCCCAATGAACGTCCAAAAGGTCTTCATTTGGACAAACTAGAGACGCTGAACATCTTCGGAGTACGTGCTAACTATATGGCTGCGTTCAAAGATTATCTGCGAGAAGAAGGGGTTACGCCAAGTGATGAAATTCTTGAGCTCGATTTTCCGACACAGTCTAACCTACCCAAAGGTCAACTCAAAAGTCTGACACTGAAAGATGGTTACAAAGATAACCAGAAGCTTGGCTTCAAGCGTACACACTTTCCTTGGCTGTATGAGATACCAGAAAAATTCAGGGGCAAGGTCAAAATGCCACATGTAGTACTTGACCTTTATCCACGTGTCGAAGCATTAGCTACTTCTATTGGCAAGAACAGCTTTAAAGCTTCTGAAGTGAGGCACAAGGGAAAATTAGATTCTAGTCTGTTCGCTATTTTCAATTGGGATCGTATTTACCTGGCATTACAGGATTACAAACTCCAGAGAAGCTGGAGTAATCTACGACTTGAACGTCAAAGGCTAATTGATTTCTGTAATGAAGAAATGGATTGGTATAGTTTATTTATTCCTGCAGCCGAGCTAGAAATAGAATCATTTGGAGATATTCGTTGGCAGGAGGATATATTGATCAGACTTCTAATCGATTATACCGACCGATTCTACAAAGCACTGAAAACAGGATACGAGGGGCAATTTTATGATGTTATTCGTATAGACGAAGAACATGGTTCAATGATCAAGCTATATCAGTTCGCATTCGATAATACCGATGACGGACTGGAGTACTATAATAAGTTGAAAGTATTGAAGAAACTAGTGTCTGAAGGCAATATTGGTGAAGCCAACAAGTGGAATGCATCTCACATGGTAGCTATCAGTTTTGATCGTCATCTTTACTATCCACTTCTAGCTTTGGAAAACAAAGAGTCAGTGCCTCTAAAAATGCGTCCTCAAGCCTTTGATGCTCCCAGCGAATGGACGTTCGTACGTGATCTTGAAGAGTTCTATAATTCTGCAGACGGACGGGATGCAATTGGCCAACGTAGTATCTATTTGTTGCGAAATGCAAGCCGAGAAGACAAAGGCTTAGGCTTTGCCTTAGCAGGTAATTTCTATCCTGATTTCCTATTGTGGTTGGTAGATGATATGACAGGTATACAATGGCTGACTTTTGTGGATCCCAAAGGATTAAGAAATCTTGACTTAATGGATCCAAAACTTGGATTGTATAAAGAGGTTAAAATTCTTCAAAGTAAATTAGCGGAACAGTCAAGTCCTGATGATAAAAAGCTAATACTAAATGCTTTCATCCTGTCCCAAACCAAGTTTACTGATCTTTTAAATATTGGTAAATCAGCTAAAAAAATAGAGCTTGAAGATAGAAATGTGTTATTTATGGAAGATGGAATGACTGACTATATGAAGAAAATGTTTTTAAAAATAGGCTGATTTCAGTATATAAAAAACCATCTCTCGATATTTATGGGGGATGGTTTTAGTAAATACACACTTTTTATAATTAAAAGCATCTTGTCTCAAGCTATTCTTTTGTGGTTCCAATCGCTCTAAGTTAGAATAAAAAAACGCAAAAACACTTGACAACTATTGTGTTTAATGACCCCATGCCTGCTATGTAAAAGTAATGTAGGCCGTATCATGTTAATCTCTCAAGTAATTTACCGACATTTTCTTAGATTTTCCGGACTTAAGACTTCTTCATTTACATTAAATTCTCATCACACTCTCTTTAAATGCAACTCAGAC
>NZ_JAZGQE010000244.1:0-5279 GCF_048593885.1 Yersinia sp. 1252 StPb PI
CATGAATAATTGTAGGGTAAAAATGGCAGGTTAAAACTCTGAGAGAGTACATCAGTACGCTTGTATGATCCTCTTGCGTGATTGCAGAGTCATTCAGGGGATGGTAGTTTTTATCTTTTATTTCAGTGAGATTTGTTCATGGACAATCGTGTTAATCCGTTGCGTTATCGTGGGGCANTGTTTGCCGGTATGGTTGCTATCGGGGTATTACTGAGCGGTTGTGTTGATAGCGCTGGTCATGCAAACACAGTAGCGGTGAAAGTTGTACCTCCGGCCTGTATTAAAGGTGAGTCAATGACACAAACCACACTCTACTTCGGTTTGAATCGGCCTCATGGCCCCGCTATTTCTATCACTGAATGGCAGTCTTTTGTCGATAATGATGTGACTAGCCGCTTCAATGAAGGCTTGACCGTAATCGATGCCAAGGGGCAATGGTTAGGAAATAATGGGAAAGTTGCCAAAGAAAGCAGTAAGGCATTAGTCCTTATTCATAAAGATGGCAAAGAAGACGCCATTGAAGCTCTGCGCTCCCGCTATAAACAGCAGTTTTCACAAGAATCTGTCATGCGAGTTGATACTACTGTGTGCGTAGATTTCTAACATTCATTTCAAGCCTTTTATCTCCAATTTACGAGAGATAAAAGGCTGATAGTCCTATTTTTGGCTTAGAATGAAAGCTTACCTTATTACAAAATAAGTCCTGCAACGGCGGCAGAAAGTAAACTGACCAAGGTTGAACCATAGACTAATTTTAATCCGAATCGTGAAACGATATTCCCTTGTTGCTCATTCAGCCCTTTGATGGCACCAGCAACAATACCAATTGAGGCAAAGTTAGCAAAAGATACTAAAAAGACAGAAAGAATGCCTAAGCCACGTGGAGACATTTCGGCTGCTACTTTCTTTAATTCAATCATGGCAACGAACTCATTTGCCACCAGTTTGGTAGCCATAATACTCCCCGCCTGTAACGCATCCTGAGTAGGAATGCCAATCAGCAGAGCAAGTGGATAAAATAGATATCCCAGCACTTCCTGGAAACTGATGTTGAATAAGCTACTAAATAAAGCATTAATAGCAGAAATTATGGCAATAAACCCGATTAACATCGCGGTTATAATCATAGCGATTTTAAAACCAGCCAGAATATATTCCCCCAACATCTCAAAAAAACTTTGGTCTTCATGAAGTTTGTTTAGCTTTAATTCGGGTTCTTCAGTAACAGGGTAAGGATTAATAATAGAAAGAACAATAAAAGTACTAAACATATTCAATATTAATGCAGTTACTACAAATTTTGGCTCAAGCATGGTCATATAAGCGCTTACAATCGACATGGACACTGTTGACATCGCCGTTGCTGCCATGGTGTACATTCTACGTGGTGATATATCAGCAATAATCCCTTTGTAAGCAATAAAATTCTCTGATTGTCCCAAAATCAATGTACTTACGGCATTGAAAGACTCCAGTTTCCCCATGCCATTTACTTTGGATAACAACGTGCCCACCACCCGTATGATGAGTGGCAATATGCGAAAGTGCTGTAAAATCCCAATCAGTGCAGAAACGAAAATGATCGGGCAAAGAACGTTCATGAATATAAATGCTAAGCCTTGTTCGTTCATTCCGCCAAAAACAAAACTAGTACCGACTGAGGCAAATTTCATCAGTGTTTCGAATAATCCAGCAAAATACTTTATCGCACCCAGGCCATTTTCTGAGTGTAAAAAGAAATAAGCCAGTGCAATTTCTAAAACCAATAACTGAAAAATATAGCGCAGTCTAATATTTTTTCGGTCACGACTGGCTAACAACGCCAGTATTGCAATAGTCATCAATGCTAAAAGAAAGTGCAGAATTTGCAGCATAAAAAATCCGTCAGGGATAAAGTTCAGCCAGTATTTTATCCATAATGGCAGGCTTTTTTCATCTGAAATTCTATCGCCTTGGCAATATATATTCTATTTAGCGCCTTAACACAGCTCTAAACATGCGTATTGTTAAAATTTTTACTGCTTTTCTCATCATTTATCCATTGGGTGACTCACTATTTATCTGCCAGCTTAAGTTGTCATCACTCCGGCAAGTTTAGCGCTTCCTCAAGGAGGATCCGGCAGAAATAGCACTATTTGTGTTTAACTAACTCATTGGATGGAATATGAATATGATTAATCTTCCTAGCTGCCGCCCTTTTACTGAGGCTGGCCACTTATCTCAAATATCGGCCTATTACGAAGAAGAGCGTAATACCATGTGGATGTTGTTGCGCGCTCATCCGCGCCCTTGTTTTAATCTGGAATTAATTGAAAATATTATGACACTCGCGCAAGCCGCTAAAGAATCAAAGTTACCTTTTGATTTTTGGGTGACGGGTTCGGNGGTGCCCAATATGTTTAATGTAGGGGGGGACTTAAACTTTTTCGCGCATATGATCAAAAACCGCAAACGAGAAGCGTTAATGGCATATGCGCGTGCATGCGTAGATTGTGTTCATGCGGCTTCCCGTGGCTTTGATACTGGTGCTATCTCTATTGCGATGATTGAGGGCAGCGCGTTAGGTGGCGGCTTTGAGGCAGCATTAGCCCATCATTTTGTTCTGGCACAAACTACAGCCAGAATGGGATTCCCAGAAATTGCATTTAATCTATTTCCTGGCATGGGGGGGTATTCGCTTGTTGCCAGAAAAGCAGGAATGAGGGTAGCTGAACAATTGATTTGGACGGGTGAGTCTCATGCAGCGGAATGGTATGAGAGTCGTGGCTTAGTTGATAAGTTATTTCAGCCGGGAGATGCTTATCTTGCTACTCGCACCTTTATAGATACGATCAGGCCGAAGTTAAATGGTATGAGAGCGATGATTAGGGTCCGGCAACGTGTTTTACAATTAACGCGTTCAGAACTGATGGATATCACTGAGGATTGGGTTGATTCTGCATTTTCTATTGAGCCGAAAGATATTGCCTATATCGAACGGTTGGTTACGTTACAAGACCGGCATACTTCGGCAATGCCAAAAGCAATATAACGTTATGCACCTAATCCAATGAAAGGTGAGGGTGTTGTGTTACCAGCCAATGCTCCAGTTCATCTGCGGGCATTGGTTTGGCGTAAAGAAATCCCTGCTTTTCATCAATGCCAATAGAATCCAGGAATTCTTCTTCCCCTTTAGTTTCCACACCTTCGGCAATCACCCGCATTTTAAGTGCCTCAGCGACAACGATAATGGCTTTAACCAGAGATTGTGAAATAGGATTATTATCAATATCACGAACAAAACTTTGATCCAATTTAATGGCATCAATAGGGATACGGGCCAATTGAGAAAGTGAAGAATAGCCAGTGCCGAAGTCATCCAAATGAACCTGAGCACCCAAGTGACGTAGTTGTTTCATGATATTGATGGCTGCATCTTCATCATCAATTAAGCAACTTTCGGTTAATTCAACATCAACCAAACTTGATTCTAATTCGCTGGATTCAAGAGACTCAATAAAACTGGTTACGATAGCTTCATCAATTAATTGCCTGGCTGACACATTGACCGCCACCCGCAAGTTAATTCCACGTTTTTTCCAATCTACCGCTTGTTGCATTGAGGTTTGCAGTACCCATTTTCCCAATGGTCCGATCAACCCGGATTCTTCGGCATAGGAGATAAATTCAAGTGGGGCGATTAAACCACGCTCAGGTGATAACCATCGGACTAATGCTTCGACACTATGAACTTTACCCGTTTTGGCAGATATCTTGGGTTGGTAAAAAACTTGTAATTGATGTTGTTCTAAACCCTTACGTAAATTGGTATCTAGCCAGACGTATTCAGATACTTTCTTATTCATCTCTTGTGAAAAAATCGAATAGGTCTGTTTTCCATGTTCTTTTGCGGTGTACATGGCAGTATCTGCGCTACGGATAATATTCTCTAGTGTATCGCCATGTTCAGGGCACAGTGCTATCCCGATAGAGCACCCGGTATATACTTCAATCAATCCTACCCGGAAGGGCAATTTCATGCGGTTGAGAATACGCTGTGTAGTTGCCTCCAGTAAGCTCATCGAGGCATTCTCGACCAGAACAATAAACTCATCACCGCCTAACCGGGCAAGCATTTCACTTTCACCCAAACAACTTAAAATGGCGAGTGAGACATCTTTCAGTAAGCGATCACCAAACATATGACCGTAATGGTCGTTCACTTTTTTAAAATTATCGAGATCGAGGTAAATAATCCCCACCGAAGAATCACCACGAGTTAGGATCGCGCTATTAATGCGTTCATGAATAGCGTGGCGATTAGGCAGGCCAGTAATCATGTCGGTATTAGCCAAAATCCGCAAACGCTCTTGAGCACGCCTTTCTTTAGTAATATCGGTACCAGAACAGATAAGGTAACGCTCGTTTTTGCCACTGCCACTGTGAACAAACTTATTGCGGAATAAAAAGAGACGTTTTCCTTTTACGGTATTAACCCAACGCTCAACTTCGTAAGATGCACCGCGCTGGAAGAAGCCCTCAATATTTTTACGTGATGAGGCTCCCTCTTTGGCTGTCATAAACAAGTCGTAAACATTTTTACCAATGACATCTTGTTCTTTTTTACCAGTATATTCTTCGCTAAGGTGATTGAAACGCTGTACATAACCATCTTTATCGAGAATCACAATGACTGAGTTAGCCTCAGAAACCACTTGTTCTGCAAAGGAAAGCCCCATTACTAAATCGCGCGCTACTGATTCAGTATCCGCGTACGCAGAAGCAGTTCCGCCCCATTCTTTGTCATTAACTTTACGGCCCACCAGATGTAAATGAAGTGGGTTACCATAAATCTCGATTTCAATATCTAAACTGGCAGTAATGCCGGTTAAGCCCCGAATTTTCATTGTTTGAACTGAATTAAGGGGAATAGCAATATTTGTAGTCCCTTTAATCGCTGACAACTCTAAAGCTTGACTATCAAAAGCCAGTCGCCAAAAAGGGCTATGGGTACCAAAATAGGTATCAAGGATCGATGTGTTTTGGTCTTCGAACATACGCGATCCCCTAAAAGTGTATATGTGTCTTTTACTTACCTAAGCCAGAAAATTTAAGCAACGCTATTTCTGGCTTACCCTGTGATGGTGGTAATTCTGGCCCTTATAAAACGACCCTGTCTAGACCGACCAACCAATAAAGTATATGTGTAATTTCTTCATACCTGATATTAGATAGTAGTCATAAACATATTAAATGCCCTTTCTGCTCTCAAATTGTGGCATAAGAAGAAAGGTAAACAT
>NZ_JAZGQE010000245.1:0-5186 GCF_048593885.1 Yersinia sp. 1252 StPb PI
AGTTAAAATAATGACTTGAGAATATTTCATGTAACCAATTGATTGGTGTGGGGTTTGTTTTTGTGAATGATGAAAGAAAGAAGGGGGCGTTTCAAAATGGGGTTTTTATCTATTTTGCATTGTTGGGTCAGGGCTTACCTGACACCAACAATATACTCACAAAATGAACTTAAAATAAATTAACGTAAAAATGCCGGTTGCTGTTTTTCATATGCAGAAATATTACTTTCATGCTGCAACGTCAGGCCAATACTGTCCAAACCATTAATCATACAATGGCGGCGGAAGCTGTCTATTTCAAAAGAATAACTATTGCCACCGGCATTCACTGTTTGCTGTTCCAAATCAACAATAAACTCGATGCCTTCATTATCGTTAACCAATTGGAATAAGGTATCGATATCTGCTTCGCTTAAGGTCACCGGTAATAATTGGTTATTAAACGAGTTACCGTAAAATATATCAGCGAAACTAGGGGCAATAACCACTTTAAAACCGAAGTCGGTCAATGCCCACGGCGCGTGTTCCCGTGAGGAGCCACAACCGAAATTCTCACGCGCTAACAAAATGGTTGCACCCAGATAGCGGGGTTGGTTCAGCACAAATTCAGGGTTTGGCACTTTGCCTGCGTCGTCGAGAAAACGCCAATCGTTAAACAAGTGTTGGCCAAAGCCAGTGCGCGTCACTTTTTGTAAAAATTGTTTTGGGATAATCGCGTCGGTATCGACGTTTGCCGCATCCAACGGAGCAACCAAACCCGTGTGTTGAGTAAATTTAGCCATAATGGTGTCTCCGGTTAGTGGGTGGCGGCTTCTAAGGCGCGAACATCAGCAAAATGACCACTGACAGCGGCGGCGGCGGCCATTGCCGGGCTAACCAAATGTGTGCGGCCACCACGGCCCTGACGGCCTTCAAAGTTACGGTTGCTGGTGGAGGCACAACGCTCTCCGGGTTCCAGACGGTCGTTGTTCATCGCCAAACACATGGAACAACCAGGCAAACGCCACTCAAAACCGGCCTCGATAAAGATCTTATCCAAACCTTCCGCTTCAGCCTGTGCTTTTACCGGGCCTGAGCCGGGTACCACAATAGCTTGCACGCCAGTCGCGACTTTACGACCTTGAGCCACCGCTGCTGCGGCACGCAAATCTTCAATGCGTGAGTTAGTGCAGGAACCGATAAAGACTTTATCAATGGCTACCTCGGTCAACTTAATGCCGGGGCGCAAATCCATATATGCCAACGCTTTTTCCGCCGAGGCACGTTCAACGGGATCACTGAAGGACTCAGGAGCAGGAATCATGTCATTAACCGCAATGACCTGGCCCGGGTTGGTGCCCCAAGTGACTTGTGGCGCGATGTCGGCGGCATCCAGGGTGACGATAGTGTCAAATTTAGCATCAGCATCAGATTTCAAGGTGCGCCAGTAGGCCACGCCTTGTTCCCACTGCTCGCCAGTTGGGGCGAACTGACGACCTTTCAGGTAGTCGAAAGTGGTGTCATCCGGGGCGACTAAACCGGCTTTAGCACCCATCTCGATCGCCATATTACATAATGTCATCCGGCCTTCCATGCTCAGCGCTGCAATCGCGCTGCCACAGAACTCCACCACATGGCCGGTGCCGCCCGCGCTGCCGGTTTTGCCGATAATCGCCAAGACGATGTCTTTGGCGGTAATCCCTGCACCGACAGTACCGTTAACTTCGATTTTCATGGTTTTGGCTCGGCCCTGTTTCAGGGTCTGGGTTGCCAGCACATGCTCAACTTCTGAAGTGCCGATACCGAAGGCCAATGAGCCGAATGCACCATGGGTCGCGGTATGTGAGTCACCACAGACGATAGTCATGCCCGGTAAAGTCATACCTTGTTCAGGGCCAATCACATGGACGATGCCTTGGAACGGATGATTCAGGTCATATAAAGAGACACCGAACTCAGCACAGTTCTTAATCAGCTCCTGCATCTGGATCCGCGCCATTTCGCCGCTGGCATTGATATCTTTGGTTTGGGTTGAAACGTTGTGGTCCATCGTGGCAAAGGTTTTACCCGGCTGACGCACCGGACGACCCATGGCGCGCAAACCATCAAAGGCTTGCGGCGAAGTAACTTCATGCACCAGATGGCGGTCGATGTACAACAATGGGGTTTCATTTGGCGCTTCGTAAACGATGTGCGCATCGTACAATTTTTGATATAAAGTCTTGTTTTGATATAACGTCTTACCCATTTTACACCCCCTCCATCACGAATTTAGCGATAACATCGCCCATTTCGTTGGTACCGATGGCTTTACCTTCGCCGGCCAAATCAGCCGTGCGATAGCCTTGTTCCAATGCCTGGTTGATCGCATGCTCAATAGCATCGGCGGCCTTGTCTTTACCTAAACTGAAACGCAACAGCAGGGTTAATGACAAAATCTGGGCAATTGGGTTAGCTATATTTTTGCCCGCGATATCGGGTGCGGAGCCACCTGCGGGTTCGTATAAACCGAAACCTTGTTCGTTCAGGCTGGCCGACGGCAACATCCCCATTGAACCCGTTATCATGGCGCACTCATCAGACAAAATATCGCCAAACAAGTTAGAACACAGCAATACATCAAACTGGGAAGGGTCTTTGATCAACTGCATGGTGGCGTTATCGATATACATATGGGACAAGACAACATCTGGGTAATCGGCCGCAATGGCAGTTACCACTTCACGCCACAGAATAGAGCTTTGCAACACATTGGCTTTATCAATAGAAGTAACTTTGCCACGACGTTTACGCGCAGATTCAAAGGCAATACGGGCAATACGTTCAATCTCAAAGCGATGATAAACTTCGGTATCAAAAGCACGCTCGTGCTGGCCTTGGCCTTCACGGCCTTTGGGTTGGCCGAAGTAGATACCACCGGTTAATTCACGCACACACAGAATATCAAAACCTTTGGCGGCAATATCGCTGCGCAATGGGCAGAAGTCTTCTAACCCTTGATACAACCGCGCCGGGCGCAAGTTGCTGAATAATTTGAAGTGCTTGCGCAAAGGCAACAACGCACCACGCTCGGGTTGTTCCGCCGGTGGCAAATGTTCCCATTTCGGGCCGCCTACCGAGCCAAACAAGATAGCATCAGCCTGCTCACATCCGCTGACTGTCGCTGCCGGTAACGGGCTGCCGTGACGGTCGATGGCTGCACCACCTACATCATAAACGCTGGTTGAAATCTTGATGCCGAAACGTTGACGCACCGCATCCAATACTTTATTTGCCTGAGCCATTACTTCAGGGCCAATACCGTCTCCGGGCAAAACGGCAATATGATAAGTCTTAGTCATGTTCACACCATTTCCTGATTATTTTGTTGCAAGCGCTGCTTCTCAATCTCTACCTGATGAGCGCGCCAGATGTTATTTAATACGTGAACCAACGCTTTAGCGGATGACTCGACAATATCTGTTGCCAGACCCACGCCGTGGAAGCGGCGGCCTTTATGGTCAACCACGATATCAACCTGACCCAATGCGTCTTTACCCTGACCGTTGGCAGACAGTTGATATTTCACCAGTTCAATTTCATAACCGGTAATGCGATTGATGGCCTGATACACCGCATCAACCGGGCCATTACCTGTGGCCGCTTCTGATTTAATATCTTCGCCACAGACCAATTTCACGGATGCTGTTGCCATTACGCTGGAACCCGACTGCACGCTGAAATAGTCTAAACGGTAGTGTTCCGGCTCTTCCTGTTGTTTATTAATGAAGGCTAACGCTTCTAAATCGTAATCAAATACCTGGCCCTTTTTATCTGCCAGCTTCAGGAATGCGTCGTACAAAGAGTCCAAATTGTAATCTTTATCCTGATAACCCATCTCTTCCATACGGTGTTTGACCGCCGCGCGACCAGAACGGGAGGTCAGGTTCAACTGCACTTCTTTCAGGCCAATGGATTGTGGTGTCATGATTTCGTAGTTTTCACGATTTTTCAGCACGCCATCCTGATGAATACCGGATGAGTGAGCGAAAGCATTACTACCGACAATGGCTTTGTTAGCGGGTATTGGCATATTGCATAACTTACTGACCAACTGGCTGGTGCGGTAAATCTCTTGATGATTGATATTGGTATGCACGCCCAACATCTTTTCACGCACCTTGATAGCCATGATCACTTCTTCCAGTGAACAGTTACCGGCGCGTTCGCCCAAACCATTAATCGTGCCTTCTACCTGACGCGCACCGGCTTGTACTGCGGTGATGGAGTTGGCAACGGACATGCCCAAATCGTCATGGCAATGCACTGAGATAATGGCTTTATCAATATTTGGCACCCGCTCATACAAGTCGGTGATAATTCCGCCGAATTGATAAGGAGTGGTGTAACCGACAGTATCAGGGATATTGATGGTAGTCGCGCCGGCATTAATCGCAGCTTCTACGATGCGGCATAGGTTATCAATAGGGGTACGGCCAGCATCTTCACAAGAGAATTCAACATCATTGGTATAGTTGCGAGCGCGTTTCACCGAGTGCACTGCCATCGCCAACACATCATCAAATGAGCGCTTTAATTTGGATTCGATATGTAAGGTGGATGTCGCCAAAAACACATGAATACGGAAGGCTTCAGCAATACGTAAAGCTTCGGCGGCGACATCAATATCTTTGTCTACACAGCGAGCCAGAGCACACACGCGGCTGTTTTTGACTTGCTGAGCGATGGTGCGCACTGACTCAAAATCGCCAGGGGAGGAAACCGGGAAACCGACTTCCATTACATCGACACCCATTCTTTCCAGTGCAAGCGCGATTTGCAGCTTCTCTTTAACACTCAGGCTGGCTTGCAATGCTTGTTCACCGTCGCGCAATGTTGTATCGAAAATAATGACTTGTTGGCTCATGGGTTGTTCCTTGTCGTGTTTACATTTGCGCTTAGCGGGTAAAAAAAAACCCGCGCATTTGCGCGGGCTTGTTAATCTTGATGACTGAATCAGTTCTGATTTCCGTCCACCAACATACCGCGCAAGTGAGATGCGTTAAGTAGTAGGCTTAGTAGGCGGGTTGAGTAGAACATAATTTTTCAGTTTCTCATGGGTTAAAATAGTGCGTTGCCTAAATTGATACGTGAATTTTGTGGTCATGTCAACTTTTGTTTAAAATGGCGTGTTCAACTGGTTGCACGGGTTATCAATTCCTTATGAC
>NZ_JAZGQE010000246.1:0-5146 GCF_048593885.1 Yersinia sp. 1252 StPb PI
TTAGATTCGGAAATACCTTATTACTATGTCAGCGAAGGGAAAGACCTTTTAGCAAACATTGAATGGGCCATGCCTTATAATGCTGATCAACGGAAGCGTCTTCGTGTTATCAATATTTATAAATTCTCTGAGACTATTACTCTTCCCAGTGGTATTGATATGCTTAATAATATCAGGAGCGGGAGATCCATTTTTGAAGAATACTTTAATTATAACGATCCGGAGCCGATGGATATTGCGAGTCTTTCTGAAAGACTCGCTAATACTATCGAGGCTGATTATAAGCTTAAGAACGCGACCCCAACAAACAAACTATTAATTCCCATGGCGATTGTTGGCGCCCACATTCCTGACCCAGAGGTCCGTGCAACCGAAGCAAGATATCATCTTGACTTCACCTGGGCTAACTTGACTGCCGCAGAGTATCTGAGGTCATTCGCAAGACCATTCTCTACCCTCAGTGGGCAGGCACAGTTAATAGTCAGTGACATTAAAGGGGAAACGGTACAAGAAACAGAGTTGCATGTACATCAGGCTGAATATATAGGAAGCTGGGTTGACGTCACGGTAGGGACAGTTACCTTCTTTACGCCAGCGGGGGTGGCCCTCAATACCGCGCAATTAGCAGCGGAGATTGCTGCTGATTTGATAGAGGGTCAGGATCCTGACCCATTAGCGATTATTGCTTTGATTGCAGGGAGCATTCCTGGAGGTAAAATTGCAGCTAAAGTAGGGAAATTCAGCCATATTGGCGGTAAGACTGTTAAATACGGCTTGATGCTTGGAAATAAAACTGTCGATCTGTCAATCGTGGGGAAAAGCATTAAGACAGCCGTAGATACTGGTGAGCCCCTCGCTATTTACCAGGCATTTTTGGCCAGTGGCATGAGTGTTAAGAATTCTTATGACATGGCAAAAAATATGTCATCAAAGCTAAAAATAAGTAGAAAAATGGAAGACAGTGCTCCACTGGAAAAACTTGAAGCGCTCCAAAATAATGCTCCCGAGTATCCTTTAAGTTCAAAAATGCCCGTGCGCACATTTAGAGTTGGACAGACAGACCTGCTAGGCAAAATAAACCATGGGGAAATTGAGATATCCAGAGATAACGGAGCCAAATGGGAGAGGGGAAGTAAACTTCATTTGTTAGCGTTTAGGCTACAAAACGCGGGGGGGGGACACAAGCTTCCTGCAGAGGGTGAATCAGCACCTCAGGATCATTCACAATCCACGAATCTTGTCACTGAAAATCCGACAGTGAGCATACCGCCGCCGCCGGCACTACCGGCAGCGAAAATACCACTATCGCCGGCATTACCGGCAGCGAAAATACCACTACCGCCGGCACTACCGGCAGCGAAAATACCACTACCGCCGGCACTACCGGCAGCGAAAATACCACTACCGCCGGCATTACCGGCAGCGAAAATACCACTACCGCCGGCACTACTGGCCGCGAAAATGCCACCGCCGAGGATCATGGGGACAACAGGCGCGAAAGCGGGTCCGTCATCTGCATCGGGGCCGGTAATCTCTCAGGCAATGAGTATCGGGCCGGTCAAACCTGAACGGTTAGATAGTATTTCTGAGTCCAGAGCCAAAGAATTTGAGACCCAGATACGTGAACATGGTAAATCAAATAAACCGACAGGTCTGTCCTCAAACGAAGATCGATACTATGACAATCTCACCAATTATTATGGAAAAAATATCAGGTGGAAAAAAATCGTCGAAAAAGGGCGGGGGAAATATGCTGAATTTTATGAAGCTCCTCCCAGTTCGGTATCAAAACCCGATGAATACCGGCTGCGCTATGAGGAAAAAATTGAACCCAAAGCCAGTACAACCCCTTATATAGGTAAGGACGGTAAAGTAGTCACACCTGTCGGAAAGGTTACGGATATAAAGGTCAAGGGAGAGCTGCACTCCTTTTATAAATTCAGGGTGTCGGATGACGGAAAAGTGTTCGTTGTGGATAACATGTACGGGAACCGGGATGCTATGGTTACCACGGAAGGGATAGGAAAACCGCTAAAAATGAATGAACTTCAGGGGGAGTTCATAAGGAAAAACAGTGAGTTGCTTAATAATGTCGAGTTTATTACGCAGGAGAATATCGCGAATGATAATACGGATGCAACGATGAGACTGATGTTTGGTCACAAGGGGCTTCTTGCGAGCAAGAATGAGCCGATAGTCCTGCGGCCGGAAGGAAAGACGAGGGATGCCTTTGATGCCATGTTGACCACACCCAATGTACAACCGACAGCGCGGATGTTAAGTACCTATCCGGAGTTTGGTAAGCGGATAAAAGAGATACGCATTCAAGGGGTTATACGCATAACTCTGGTTCTTGAACCGATTAGCCCGTCAGCTACGACACAAAATCCGACAGTGAGCATACCGCCGCCGCCGGCACTACCGGCAGCGAAAATACCACTACCGCCGGCACTACTGGCCGCGAAAATGCCACCGCCGAGGATAATGGGGACAACAGGCGCGAAGGCGGGTCCGTCATCTGCATCGGGACCGGTAATCTCTCAGGCAATGAGTATCGGGCCGGTCAAACCTGAACGGTTAGATAGTATTTCTGAGTCCAGAGCCAAAGAATTTGAGACCCAGATACGTGAGCATGGGAAATCAAATAAACCGACAGGTTTGTCCTCAAACGAAGATCGATACTATGACAATCTCACCAATTATTATGGAAAAAATATCAGGTGGAAAAAAATCGTCGAAAAAGGGCGGGGGAAATATGCTGAATTTTATGAAGCTCCTCCCAGTTCGGTATCAAAACCCGATGAATACCGGCTGCGCTATGAGGAAAAAATTGAACCCAAAGCCAGTACAACCCCTTATATAGGTAAGGACGGTAAAGTAGTCACACCTGTCGGAAAGGTTACGGATATAAAGGTCAAGGGAGAGCTGCACTCCTTTTATAAATTCAGGGTGTCGGATGACGGAAAAGTGTTCGTTGTGGATAACATGTACGGGAACCGGGATGCTATGGTTACCACGGAAGGGATAGGAAAACCGCTAAAAATGAATGAACTTCAGGGGGAGTTCATAAGGAAAAACAGTGAGTTGCTTAATAATGTCGAGTTTATTACGCAGGAGAATATCGCGAATGATAATACGGATGCGACGATGAGACTGATGTTTGGTCACAAGGGGCTTCTTGCGAGCAAGAATGAGCCGATAGTCCTGCGGCCGGAAGGAAAGACGAGGGATGCCTTTGATGCCATGTTGACCACACCCAATGTACAACCGACAGCGCGGATGTTAAGTACCTATCCGGAGTTTGGTAAGCGGATAAAAGAGATACGCATTCAAGGGGTTATACGCATAACTCTGGTTCTTGAACCGATTAGCCCGTCAGCTACGACACAAAATCCGACAGTGAGTATACCGCCGCCGGCGGCACCTGAATTCCCGTTCAATGACAGTGGTTTTTTCAAGAAAAATAATATTGAGCATTTGACGGAGAATCGATATCGCAAAGAACTTGCCGAACGGGGGGCTGTGTCAACGTCTAACCCTCGGCCCGAGGGCCAGCATAGGCTGGAAGGCGCAGAGGGCATGCCGCAGTTGTCGCTCGTTGATCTGCCTATTATAGGTAAAATCGTGCAGGACCATAAGATTAAAAAAAGCCTAAATGAGTCGTTGCCCATCGCCCGCACTAAAATAGAAAACGCCATGACAGTCAGGAAAGACCCCAACTTAAGTGAAGAAGTCGCGTTAATCGAAAAAGCGTATTTTGGTCAAAATTTCAATCGCCAAGAACAGCTACACAATGATTTGTTCAAGCTTAAGCAGGGTTTGGAGAAAATCAATATAGATAATTTTAAATTTAGCAGCGATGCTGCGTCGACAACCGTAGCGGCCTTGGACACCAATCAATATCAGATGCTAGGCCGTAACCCTAACGCCAAGGTTATTCATGTCGGACGTAATGGCTTCCAAGCCTATTATGAGCTGATGGGAAAAAGCAAGAACGCGGTTGCCGATGTATTGATACATGAGCTGTCACATGGCGAGTTAAACTCTCTTGATTTTGTCTATATTGGCACCAAGAATCTTCCCAATAAGGGTGATGTGGATGTGTATGAGCTGATTAATCTGGGCAATAACCAGCTAGTACGGCCTGCGGGGGCTAGCGCGCCAGTAAGCCGATTAGGTGGTGCCGACCTAAAACAGATCAACAATATTGGCATAGCGGGCCCCAAGAGCATAAAAAACGCCGACTCGTTAGCTCAGTATGTCTCTTTACTGGATAAGAAAATTAGCAATCCAGCGGGCTTTACCAAGGACTACCAAACGCTGCAAGCCGCCGCCTTGCAGTCTCGGGATTTTTCACAGCGCCTGGAGGGTTCGGTGGTGCTCAGTCGTGGTCGTCGTGATATGGCAGACGAAGCTCCAACCTTGCCGCGTATGTTGTTGATGGTGGGAAAGAACAATGAAATTGCCGAGGTGGAGTGTTACCTGCCGATAACCCAGGCGGAAAGGATGCCGTCAGGGGGGCTGTTGCATTAAGGCGTCGTCAGGTAACAAGTGTCAATTATGGTCTAAAAGGGTTGTGTCGCATGATGGCGTTGTCCGGTAACATGCTTTTTTTTGATGTTGCCAGCCCATGCATCTGATCCGAAATGCCTTCAGTCGCCTGCATTACCCCGCCGATATTATCGCTCAGTGTGTCCGCTGGTATCTTGCTTAGTGCACATGATACGTAAAGGGCAACTCTAACATCCCGATGGCGAGGAGTTATCACCATCGGAACAGTTTTATCTGTTGGCTGCCTAAAAAACCGACATAGCACCTTTTGCTGACTTGCCTGCACTAATGCGACAGAGCCCTTTGTTTTCACTCGGTCGTAACGCCTTTCAGAATCCAGTCTTAAATAATCCTATCCTGAGGACAGTCTTATGCCTTACTCCAATGAGTCGAAGGAAAAAAAAACAACGTCAAAAGAAACCGAAAGGGATCACGTTGACGAGGTCTCCCAATGGCTTAGCCAAGGTGACGCTGGCCCCTCGTCGCCTGATGAGGGAGGAGATATCTCTGTACGGCAGAAGGCCGGAAGCGACAATGACAGTTTGTTCTCTTTTATTCGTAAGGCACATCTACAAGAAGCTCAGGAATTCAGGCG
>NZ_JAZGQE010000247.1:0-5112 GCF_048593885.1 Yersinia sp. 1252 StPb PI
GCGTCATTTACCCCCTAGGATGATTAAAATTTTAATTCGGACATATAAGAGGCAGGGAAATGAATAAGTCACTAACAGAAAAACGGATAAAAAAAGTTACAGGTATATTTGCGTTCACTTGTCTTGCTCTAAGTACCTTTGGTGCACATGCAGAAGGGTCTATTAGCATTGCACAGCAGTTTGGTATTGGTTATCTGATTCTTGATGTGGTGCGTGATCAACAACTGATAGAAAAACATGGTAAACAGCAAGGGCTGGATATTAACGTTGACTGGCGCACTATCTCGGGAGCAACAGGAATGAATGAGGCACTGCTTTCTGGTGCTCTTGATGTTGCGGCTGCGGGTGTACCCCCGATGCTTACAGTGTGGGATCGTACCCGTGGGCGTCAGAATGTGAAGGCGATAGCGTCACTGGGTTCGATGCCGAATTACCTGCTAAGCAACAATCCAGCAGTAAAAAAGATAGCAGATCTTAGTGAAAAAGACCGTATCGCGGTACCGGCTGCCGGTGTGGGTTTCCAGTCCCGTACCCTACAAATTGAAACCGCCAAACTGTATGGCAATAGCGATTATAAACGCTTTGATACCATCACGGTAAGTTTGCCCCATCCTGATGCCAATGCCGCGTTGATTGCCGGTGGCTCTGAAATTTCTGCTCATTTTTCCAGCCCGCCGTTCCAATATCAGGCGCTAGAGCACGGCAACGTACATAAGATTCTTAGCTCCTATGACGTTCTGGGAGGGCCGGCAACATTTAATGTGCTGTACACCACGCAAAAATTTCATGATGAAAATCCTAAAACCTATCGGGCTTTCTATGATGCGCTGGCTGAAGCTTCTCAGATAGTTAAAGCCAACAAAGCCGCGGCGGCTGAAACCTATATTCGGGTAGAAAAGTCGCGTTTATCACCTGAATTGGTGAAGAAAATCGTTGAAGACCCAGAAATTGATTTCACTATCACACCACAGCGCACCTATGTGTACGCTGACCAGTTGCAGCAATTAGGTATCCTCAAGAATAAAGCCGACTCGTGGCAGGACTATTTCTTCGCCGAAGCTCATAACGGGGCCGGTAGCTGAGTTGTTGGTTTCTTTGGAAAACGCTAGACAGACGGTCTTTTTCCCAATTACGCCGGAGGGGGCATGAGCCGCATCATTAATGAAATATCACCGCAGCCGTTATTACAGGCCGCGGGTGTGGGTTTGGAGTATCGAACCCGTCAGAAACGCGTTCGTGCAACACATGACGTCAGTTTTGATGTCTATCCTGCCGATCGTTTTGTTCTGCTGGGGCCATCGGGTTGTGGTAAATCCAGCCTGCTTAAATCGATTGGCGGTTTTCTGCCGCCGGTTGACGGAGAGATACGCCTTGACGGTGAGGTCATTGTGGAGCCGGGGCCGGACCGCATGATGGTATTTCAGGAGTTTGATCAATTGCCCCCGTGGAAAACGGTGCTGGAAAATACGCTGTTCCCGCTGGTTGCCAGTCGTCAGGCTACCCATAAGCAAGCACGAGAGCGGGCATTACACTACCTGGATAAAGTGGGGCTTGCCGGATTTGCCGATGCTTATCCGCATATGTTATCGGGCGGTATGAAGCAGCGGGTAGCCATTGCTCGCGCGTTAGCGANGCAGCCCAAGGTATTACTGATGGATGAGCCTTTTGCCGCGCTTGACGCACTGACGCGCCGTAAAATGCAAGAGGAGTTACTGGTGCTGTGGGAGGAAATACGTTTTACGTTGCTATTTGTGACTCATTCTATTGAGGAAGCGCTGGTGGTTGGCAGCCGAATATTACTGCTGTCACCACATCCTGGGCGGGTTTGTGCCGAGGTGAACAGCCATCAGTTTTCTCTAGCTGACTACGGTAGCGATGAGTTTCAATTCGCCGCACAGCGTATCCATCATCTGCTGTTCCCCACTGAGCAAGCACAAGCTGCTCCGTCGATCCCACTGCAAGGTAAACCATATGAGCACTCAACCCCCGATCCGCTGCGAATATCAGCGTGAACTGGCCCCACTACCAGAAGTGGTGTTGACCCAGCCATTGCCCATCATTACCCGCTGTTGGAACCAGCAGTGGCTACGCCAGTTGACGGTATTACTGGTATTACTGGCGCTGTGGGAACTGGCTGCACGTTTGCAGGATAATGACCTAATGTTTCCGGGATTTATGCAAACACTGCGGGCATTTACCCAGGATATGGCCAGCGGCGAGTTGCCCGCTAAGGTTGCTATCTCGCTCAGCACTCTTCTTAAAGGGTATGCCATAGGTAGCGTGTTTGCATTAGGGCTAAGTGCTTTAGCGGTGTCGACCCGTTTTGGTCGGGATCTGCTTAATATTCTAACGTCGATGTTTAATCCGTTGCCTGCTATTGCACTACTGCCTCTGGCGTTGCTGTGGTTTGGGCTGGGAGAAAAGAGTCTGGTTTTTGTGCTAATCCATTCGGTGATGTGGCCGATGGCGTTGAATACCTACGCCGGTTTTCTCGGTGTTTCGGACACATTACGGATGGCCGGTCGTAACTATGGGCTACGCGGTGGGCGCTATGTGGCTCATATTCTTATCCCGGCAGCACTGCCTTCTATTTTGTCAGGACTTAAAATCGGCTGGGCCTTTGCATGGCGCACGCTCATTGCCGCAGAGCTGGTTTTTGGTGCGTCTAGCGGTCAAGGCGGGCTTGGCTGGTATATCTTCCAAAATCGCAATGAACTGTATACCGATAGGGTATTTGCCGGTCTGGCGACCGTAATCGTCATTGGTTTACTGGTCGAAGGGCTTATTTTCGCCACTATAGAGAGACTGACCGTCAAGCGCTGGGGTATGCAGCGCTAATACTATTTACAGGAGTTAACCATGCTGGCAATTAAAACCCCACAAAATTACCTGAATCAAGATGGCGTGACTGAGAAAGTGGGGCAGTTTATTGCGCCATTGGCTCAGAAGGTGCTTATCGTGACCAGCCCACGCGCCTGGCAGTCGGTGGGAGTAAGTGTGATAACGAGCCTGCAACGGCATCATATCTCGTTTCATATCAGCTATTTGCCAGGAGATTGTACCCGTACAGCTATTGATGCATTGGTTGTACAAGCACAGCAACTAGGCTCAGAACTTATTCTGGGGGTAGGCGGTGGTCGGGTATTAGACAGTGCGAAAGCGGTAGGGGAGACATTGGGGCAATTGCCGGTAATCACACTACCGACAATTGCGGCGACCTGTGCCGCATGGTCACCTATTAGCGTTATTTATGATGAGGCTGGGGCTCATATCGGCCCTTTATCCTTAACGCGGTTACCGGTCTGGGTATTGGTCGATAGCCAGACGATTGCCAGAACAGCGCCACGCTACCTGAATGCAGGTATCGTCGATGCATTGGCTAAATGGTATGAGTTTCTTCCTTATCTGCGAAAGGGTGATGATGGATTGGCACTGATACTAAAGTCACAGGTCGCGAAACAGGCACTGGATACCTTTAATACCTATGGACAGCAGGCTATCGCAGCTAATCAACGCCAGGAAGTCAGTGTTGCACTGCGTAAAGTGATCGATGCAGTTATCGCACTGGCAGGCTTAGCTAATAGCATGGCTGATGATATTCCACGAATCGGAATTGCTCACGCGATCCATAACAGCATGACCCGTCTGCCAGAGCTTCACCATTGGCTACACGGTGAGAAAGTCGGCTTCGGGCTGGTGGTACAGTCGTTTATCGAGCACGAGCAAGAGGCTGATCGTGATGAGTTATTGTCGTTATTACATCGTTTTGGCTGCCCGTTGACGTTAGAAGATTTGGGATTCAAGCATAATGATGAACAGGTGAAAAAGATTGCTAAGGGCGTCGTTATTGCTCCGCATATTGCAGCACGATTACCCTTTTCGCTGGCATGGGAACGCATAGAACAGGCCCTGCTTTCTACCCAAAATTTACATCTGGAAGCCCCTTATCATTGAGTTAGGCTAGAGGACGACTGCGATATAGCCCTGTTCTGTTTGTCGGGGCTAATCGCATTCTTATTTCTGCCCCACTGACGGGGTGAGTCAACTATTTCAATGTACCAATAGCCAATTCCGTTATTTTCCTGGCAAGAAAATGAAGATATTGCAGAACACGAGTTAGGTCTGTAGCAAGCTTTTGCTTATGGTGTTGCGGTATTTGGTACCTGGGTTGAGCAGGCCATCCAGTAATAGTGATTATTATTAAATTCAAACTTACTCAGTACCTGTAATCCCAACTTACGTGAATGCGCAACGTATGAGCGATGATTTATTTCATTAATAAAGGTTATCAGAATAGGAAAGCGTGTAGACATTTTTTCCAAAGAGAAAGCAAAAAGCTGCTGAAGTACACCGCTACCGCGCATGGATTGGTCTATACAAATGGGACCATACTGATAGGAGTTTTCGACAGACAATGTTTGTCCAGCAAAGGTATTCTCATCTAATTTATTTATCATATGTTCGAACAATGGCCAGGGAGACCAGAATTGCCAGGATGCAGCCATAACAAAAGCCACCACATTCCCCTCTTTCTTGGCGATAAATAATCCTTGTTCCTCCGTCACCAGTGATAACATCTGTTGTTGTGTCATCTGTGTGGTAACAAAACCCTCTTTTTTATCATCTTCATTAATCGTTGCTACATGGTATTTTTTTAGTAATGCCATGACTTGTTCAATATCAGTAACACTCGCCACACACAATTCCATATACATATCCTTTTTTAATTGAGCACGTTACCGTGCTGGGACTGTTATCCGCTACTGTCTCTAACTTTATGTAACACTCGTAATTCAGGCTGATATTTTATCTTAAAGATGCCGTTTAGTTTTAACACGGCATAAGGTGTTTTTCCACTCTGTGTCTTACGAACACGAGCTTTATGAACATGGTGACAATTTAAACTTGATGTAAGAAAGATTAAGCAGAATTTCGGCAGTGCCTGAAGACAATGGTGTTGTGTTTATACGCCCATTAACGACCTCAGACAGAAAAATAAAATAAGCGCCTATAATTTATAAAGACATTTCAAACTCAATAAAACAATTGGTGACATTATTTTTAACATTTGTGATGGGTTTATATTTTAGTGGGCTATAAAATGAAATTTAT
>NZ_JAZGQE010000248.1:0-5067 GCF_048593885.1 Yersinia sp. 1252 StPb PI
CTGATATGCGAGCGAAAATAATATTTATTTTGATCTTTAGTGTTTTTATATCAATAGGATTAGGGTATGGCACTGGGCGTATATATTCTTATATTCACCCAATGAAACAGATTGAAGGCTATTGGGAGGTGAACTATTGTTTTAATCATTCACCTGACATTTATCATGTTTACTCCAGAGTTAATATTATGGGGCGAGAGATAAACTCATCTGCCGATGTGTATGGTGAAAACCATGATTTGAAAGCACGGCGTAATATTGTCTTTCGTGTGGTTGATGCGAGTAAAGGAGTTTTTATCGGTGATGTGTTATCTCTATCAATATATAATAATGACGATAATTGTTTATATGATTTCCTTAATACACCCTATACAATAAGTTACCCTGTTTTCTATAAATTAGATGAAAATACTATTTTGATTGAACAATCCCAGGGGCATCCTATTCATAATTTTCGTTTATTAACACGCAGTGATACATGATGTAATCTCCTGAAATATATTTGTAATGTTTGACGAGTAATGTTGGTATATTAATTATCGCCGGTGTAAAAATAATGTTATATCACATCAGGTTGTTTGTTATAAGGCTTCTCTCTCATGTTAAAGGATTAGGCCCAATCTCCGATGGAAAGTTCGGTATATTGTTTGGTCTAATACTCGTTATTAGCCTTTTCTCCTTATTGCAGTTATTTTCCATCGGGTATTTATCTCATATATTGGATAGTACCACCGTTAATGTTGAAAAAACGCACTATAGCCATCAACAAGAAGTGTTGATGGATCGCGCCAGAATGGAGCTATTAATTGCTAGCGACAAATTCAATCGGGCCGGTATCTATTATATGGAGGACAAAGAGACCGGTTCTGAGGGGAGCTGGCATAGTCTTTTGAATGAAGCACTGCAATCTATGCAGCAGTCACAGCAAAATTATCGTGAGTTATTACTTCTTTCTGTTCACGATAAACGACCAGAATTCATTGCATTAAAGGAAAGCTATCAGCAGTTATATCAAGGTTTGACTGAGCTTGGGCAGGGGTTGTCAAAGAACAGTAACATTGATCGGTTTTTTGAAGTCCCGATACAAGGCTTTCAAAGTGATTTTACCGAAAAGTATTACCACTATTTGCAGCAAAGTGAGAATAATCGGGCTGTAATGGATAGCCAGCTATTATCGTCCTTATCGTCAGCAAAGCAGGGGGTTATTACAGCGTTGGCGGTATTGCTGTGCCTTGCCTTTTCAGTTTGGCTCGGTGTTACACGCTTAATTATCCGGCCACTTAATGACCTTATTTCCCATATTAACGTTATTGCCGCCGGTGATTTATCACGCCAGATTACATATTCATCGTTTACCAGCCGCGAGGCTGGACAATTGGCTGATAGCATATGCCAAATGCAACAAGGCTTAATTGTCTTGGTGAGTCAGGTTCGCGCAGGTGCAGAAATCATCCTGACAGGTGTTAATCAAATCGCCGCAGATAGCCATCGTCTTGCTGAACAAACACAGTCGCAAGCACAATCACTGGCCGCAACAACACAAAGCATGTATCAGCTCACTACCCGGGTAAAACAGAACACGATGAGTGCCGATCAAGCCAATCTTCTGGCTAATGAAACCAGCGTTATCGCCCGTGAAGGCGGGGAAATGATGTCTAGCGTCGTGGTATCAATGGCTGATATTTCTGCCGGTTCGCAGGAAATAACGGCAATTATTACGCTCATCGAATCGGTGGCTTTTCAGACCAATATTTTAGCATTAAATGCTGCCATTGAAGCAGCGCACGCCGGTGAGCATGGGCGCGGTTTCTCCGTTGTAGCACGAGAGGTTGGCTTGTTGGCACATCAAAGTGGCAATTCCGCGCTGAATATTAAGCGGCTTATTCATAATTCATCCAGCTCTATCTCCACAGGGAGCGGTTTGGTCGCGCGGTCAGGTGATAACTTACGGGCTATTATTGATGCAGTTAAAAAGGTGACTGATTTGATGGCGGAAATATCTGCTGCATCACACGATCAGAGTCAAGGTATTGAGGGGATAACCACACAAGTGGGGATGATTAATGAAGTGACAAAATTGAATGCTGAGTTAGCCCAGCAATCCACCGGTGCATCGGAGGTATTACAAAAACAAGCATTCCAGCTCAATCAATCTGTTGCTCGTTTTTGTTTACCTACTACTGGGCGGCCGGCTCAAGGTTGTTATGAAGCGGCCCCTGCCAATTTTTAGTGCACCAGCATACTTTTCAGCATCTTGGCCCAGCCAATTGGATCACCGTAATATTCATTTGCGGGTAGGGCGGACAGTTTTCCCTGCCTATCTTGTAGCACAAAGGTCGGGAAACCATGTCCATGTACCCTCGCCAGTAAGGCGCGGCTATCAGCAATATGCTGAGTCGATGCTGTCTGGGCGGAACTGAACACGTTGATAAATGCTGTCCGGCTTAAGCCAATATCAGTGGCAAGTTCAATTAATACCGAGCTGTCGGCGATACGGCGGCCCTCGACATAATGAGCTTGCTGGATATGATGGAGCATATCCGCGCCTTGTCCGGCCAATTGTTCAGCCGCTAAAATGGCGGCAATAGGTGGCGTGGAATCCATAATCGCTGAAGTATCATTCAGCAAGTGATTAAAATAAGCCTCACCAAACGTTTGTCCGGTGAGTTCGGCAATACGTTTGTCATGAGGCATCACATAACCACGCCATTGGCTATCTATCTGGCGACGATTCGGTCCAGACATCATCCCACCACCGTGCAGTACCAGTGTCAGATCAGGAATGCTTTGTGCGGCTTGCACCAATGGCGCTGCGCCATAGCACCAACCGCATAAAGGGTCGAAAATGTAATGCAAAGTTAGCGGGGTCATTATGTTCTCCTCTTCGTCCCCGTCACCATTCAAGTTACCGCCTTCTGGCACTTTGGTTGATGACAGGGTAATGCCGTACTGATTAATTTTAAGCGCCGCTTATTGCGGCCATTTCATCTCGTTTTTCAGTACCTTAGCACTTAACTCCAAGCTAGATTCATCTTTCAACTCTGGATAGTGTTTTTTCATCGCCGCAATCAGTTCTGCGGAATCCTTCGCCTTAGGAATCTCTGTATTCAGTGTGGTTAAATAGTTCTGAGTAAAGGTCACTGATGCCAATGTTTGTGGCGCGTTATCGAGATAATGCCCAGGAACCACGGTCACTGGTTTGAGTGCTTTAATCTTTTCCAATGTTGTTAGCCAGTGCTGGCGTGATTCTGCGGTTTGAGTATCCGCGACCCATAAATGGATATTACCGGAGACAGCGACACCGCCAACAACCGCTTTCAAGGATGGGATCCAGACAAATGTCTTTTCAGGTGATGGGCCGTCTAGCCCTTCAACATCAATTTTTTGCCCATCGATAGTGAAACTCTTGCCCTGTAGTGCTTGTGGAACAATGATTTTGCCTGGGGCATTTTCTTTTAGAATCGGTCCCCAATAGGCCATTTTGCCGTCTTTGGTCGCTTCTATTTCTTCAATGGTCTGGGGTGTGGCGAGTACTTTGGCTTGTGGGAATGCTTTTGTGATGACATCCAGACCGAAATAGAAATCAGGATCGGCTTGGCTGATATAAATGGTGGTCAGTTTTTTGCCACTTTGCTGGATTTTCTTCACCAGTGCTTCGGCGTCATTGCGCTGAAATTGCGCATCAATCAGAACCACTTCAGTTTTGCCGCTGATAATCTCAGAAGAGACTGGGAAGATGCTCTTTTCGCCTGGATTATAGACTTCCATTTTGAGTTGTTCGGCAGCACTTGCGTTTGCTACGGCTGCGAAGGTTGCCAGACCGGCAAAGGTCATTTGTAATAGCGTTTTGTTAAACATAGCGGTTTTCCTGAGGATGACTGGGGTATGGGTTAGATAATAGATTGCATCGTTCGATAGAAAAACCTGATAATGAGCAACTGTTTGTTGCTTAAATCGAGCTAATCATGGATAGGATCACTGCTGCTGAGGTTTTTGTCGCGATTGTCGAGCGTGGCAGCATGATTGCTGCCGCCGAAGCATTAGAGATGTCACGGGCGATGGTGACACGCTATCTGGCTGAGATGGAGCTGTGGGCGGGGGCGCGGCTGTTACATCGGACAACACGAAAACTGAGCCTGACCCATGCTGGCGAAACCACCCTTGAACGTTGCCGACGTATGCTTGAGTTTGCCCAAGAGATGGATGTGATTGCAGGGCAAGGTAGTGATGAATTGCGCGGTTTATTGCGAATCAGTTGTTCTCAGTCTCTTGGGCAGAGTGCTTTGGTGATTGCTGTCACTGACTATTTACGCCGTTATCCCCAGGTCGCGGTTGATTTACAAATCAATAACCGGGCAGTCAATCTGGTAGAGGAACGCATTGATTTAGCATTGCGTATAACCAATGAGTTAGACCCGAATTTAATTGCACGGCCACTTTCCATGTGCCATTCCGTTGTCTGTGCCTCTCCGGCCTACCTGTCAGCCAACGGAATACCCAAAACACCCTATGATTTGGCGGTACATAACTGCCTGACATACTCATATTTTGGCAAAAGTTTGTGGCATTTTGATTTGCAGGGCGAAAAATCAGCCGTTGCAGTCAGTGGCAATTTGAGTGCCAATGAGTCAGTAGTTTTGCTAAGTGGTGCGTTGGAAGGGGCGGGGATTACTCTGCAACCCAGTTATTCTGCTGCCCCCTATATCGCCCGAGGCGATCTGGTCAGCTTATTACCGGGTTATCAGCCGCAGGCGATGGGTATTTACGGTATCTATACTTCGCGGCGGCAAATGCCAGCAACATTAAGGACAATGTTAGATTTTCTCGTGGAGTGGTTTGCAACCAATCCCCATTGGCTTAACTCTGCTTTCTTGACGCTATAGCGGTGAGTTACATTCTCAAACATATTTTTGTGATCGGTGATGCCTATAAATTACTTTTTATTTCATAGCATTATACGTAGCAAATGCTGCCTTTTTAGTTACTCCGCTATTTATAACCTTGTTCACTACTAGTCAATATTCCTCAACTCATGCTATTTCTATTTAGTTAGTTAAGAAAATAAAC
>NZ_JAZGQE010000249.1:0-5026 GCF_048593885.1 Yersinia sp. 1252 StPb PI
CATGTGTGGAAGTCGTTTTTTCGCTAGCTGTCTGTTAGATGGACAAGTATGTGGTTGAACCTTCTTCTTCATCAAAGTTGACCGAGATTAGTGTTTAATCGAAAGGATCTTCTTGAGATCCTGTCATTCTGGGCGTAATCTCTTGTTCCAGAAACGAAAAAACCGCCTTTCGGCGGTTTCTCGCCGGATCCTTGAGCAACGAACTCTTGAATCCGGGTGGTAACTGGATCTTTACGGGAACAGTCACCAAATTCGTTTGATTAGTGTAGCCTCAAGATGAGCAACTCTTCAAGTGTAATTTTAAGTTCACACCCCTTAGTTCCCGTAAACCTTCAGTTACCAATGGCTACCGCCACTGGCGATAAGTCGTGTCTGCACCGGATTGGCCTCAAGAGAATGTTGCTGGTGAGACGTGGTAGTCGGGTTGAACGGGGGTATCGCTCACACAACCCAAGCGTGCGACGCGCACCATAACCGTGTACGGACTGGCAGAGTCGTACAGCACTGCACCAGTGGATAACGGGCATTCAACGGCACCACTTAAAAAAAGCGATGGCGGTACAGCAGCAGCCAAGGCCAAAGCAGTGACAGCAGGAACCGGTGTGTCTCCGGAGCGCGAGCGAGGGGCAGGGAATATGCATTTCCCGCCGATAGTCCGGAGCAAGGCTGAGTACCTTAGACAGTTATGTCTGGGGATGCTCGGCCTGCCTTGAGCACAGCGAGGGACAGGCCGAGCATCCCCAGGGAGCCGCTTTTGGCGACATCCTTCTTTCCCGTGCTTTTTTCTCAGCTCATATTTAAAACCTCCCCCTGTTACCCCCTCCGCTCGCCGCAGACTAGACTAGGCACACCCGCCATAGCGGGGAGCTCTGTCTGGGCGAGGAAGCGGCATATCGCCTGTGGTGGCTTGTTTAACTCGGTCACTCGTTTACTTGTTTTTACCCCCGCAACATGAAAAATCTGGCCCACATCCCAACACCGATTTAACATATAAGCCAGCATACACATCGCTAACGCTCTGTGATGTGGTTCNGGGCTGCGCCCCGAAACCCGCTAAAGGCGACACCCTGACGCGCTAGCGCTTGTCCAACTCCTCCGTTCGGCTGGCCAAGCGCCACCGAATCGCCGGCGTTTTGGTTTATGGCCATAACATTTTTCATGGAGATTTTTGTATGTCCGAACATCGCACCAAAATGTTGGCCGTGCGTGTTTCTGAAGCCGAGCATGCGGCGCTGCTCGACCGTTGCAACCGTCCGCGCCTGGCGGAGTGGATGCGGTCGGTGTGCCTGGGCGAACCGGTTGCAAAAAAGCACAGGCGGCCGCCCCCGATGATTGATCCGGCGCTGCTGCGCCAGTTGTCAGGATTGGGGAATAATCTCAATCAGATAGCGCGACAGGTGAACTCGGTCACGGTGGCCGGTGGTGCGTTACCTGCGGTGCAAATCTGCGCGGCACTGGCGGGACTTGAGCGGGAATTGCGCCGGTTGCGTGAGGCTTACAGCCATGATTGTTAAATTCCATGCGCGGGGTACCGGTAGGGGCAGTGGGCCGGTGGATTATCTTTTGGGCCAAGACCGGCAGCGGGAGGGCGCAACGCTTTTGCGGGGCAGTCCGGCTGATGTGGTGGCACTGATTGACAGCAGTGATTACACGAAGCGCTACACGTCCGGCGTCCTGTCCTTTCAGGAGGCAGACCTTCCGACGGAGGCGAAAGACAAGTTGATGTTCAGCTTTGAAAAAGCGCTATTGCCGGGACTGGATGCGGATCAGTACGCCTGTCTGTGGGTGGAGCACCACGACAAGGGGAGGCTGGAGCTGAATTTTTTGGTGCCGAATGTCGAGCTGCAAAGCGGAAAGCGGTTGCAACCGTGGTTTGCACCGGCAGACAAGCCGCGCATCGATGCGTGGAAAACGGTGGTTAATGCCCAGTTGGGGCTACACGACCCCGACTCGCCGCTGAACAAGCGGGCCTTGTGTACCCCGCGTAATTTGCCTGCGTCGAAACTGGCGGCGGCTCAGGCTATCACTGACGGGCTGTTGTCACTGGCGGCGAGTGGCGAATTGCGGCAGCGGGACGACGTGATCCGCACGCTGGAAGAGGCCGGTTTTACCGTGGCCCGCGAGACGAAAAGCAGTATCAGTATTGCCGACCCCGAAGGGGGGAGGAATATCCGGTTAAAGGGGATGTTGTATGAGCGGGATTTTAGATTTGGCGAAGAACTTCGAGGTGAAATCGAGGCAGCAGGCGAGCGATACCGATGCAGCGTTGAGGCGCGTGTTCAGGCAGCACGAGGAATCTATCAGCGCGGCGTTGAGCTCAAGCGAGCAGAAAATCACCATCGCCATAAACGCGCAGAGAGCGTCTATGCAGCGCCTGATCCTCAGGACATGGCTTTGGGTGGGCGTGAGCCTGATAACGTGCCTGAGCCTCGGGTGGGGCGTTCTGTGGTATCAGGGGAACGTGATCGCCGCGAACGTGGAGAGGTTGAGCGAGCAGAAGCAGGCATTAGCGGAATTCGAGGCGAAAACGTGGGGCGTGAGCCTGATGGAGGACAAAGACGGCCAGTTTATCGTGTTGCCGAAAGGGGCGAGCGTGAAAACGGGCTGGACGGTGGACAACGGGACGCGGGAAGCCGTGAAGATAGTGCGTTAAGGGGGCATAATGACCGAGCTGGAAACACAATTATTGAGCGCGTTAGAGCAGCTGCAGAGCGAGTCCGCGCAGCACTATCAGGACTGGGAAAGCGCCTTCGGCGAACTGCAGCAGATGTACGACACCACGAGGCAGGAGAACGCGCAGGTGCGTCTGGAGATAAGATCCTTAAGCAGTCAGGTGTCGAGCTTGAGCGAGCAGCTCCAGCGGTTGAACACGCTGTACGGTCAGAACAGGCGATGAAGATTGAGCGCGAGAAAGTGCTTGAGCTGTCCCGCGCCAAATCGCGGCAGTATCACGGGCCAACGCTTTAACTGAACAGCCTGGACCAGAGCCCTTTTTTACGCGCCTGCTGCAGGGTTTCATTCAGCTTCCTGATTTCATCACGCAGCTGGTTTTTCTCGTCTTCATGCTGCTGGCTTTCTTTTTCCCGCAGGGTTTTATCTTCCAGCATCAGGGTGATGGCCTGTTTCATTTCGGCCAGCTCTTTCTGCATGGCTGCTAGTTGATCATGTGGGAAATTTTTCTGTGTATTTTCACGGTGTGAAACGTTGGGAATTTGTTTCTCAGGCAGATTCACATTGCCGTACACGCGGATGAGCTCAGAGACATCCACTACCGGGTTGTTTTTCCCGTCGCGTGACACGGTCACCTTTCCCTGCTTTACATGGTTATACAGTGTTCTTCGGGTGATACCAGCTGCCTGTGCAGCCTGTGAAAGGTTGAGCAATGTTTTTGCCACTGTGTACCCCTAATTTTAACGGGTGTGAAAGATGTGTAATTTCTCACGGTTATTATAGCGCTATTTTTGCGGGTATTTCCCAGTGATGAGTGGCTGATCACTGAACTCCTTCATCTGATTTTTCCGTTTTTACTCTGTTCTCATTAACCCGTAATTGTCGCGGTGCTGCGACAAGTGTCGTTAGTGGCTTCCGCAGTCGGCAGATGATGCAATGGCGGTATCAGATAAAACAGGAGTGAGACAATGAAGATATTAATGGCGTTGGCGCTGGTCGTGAAAGTGGTTGGGCTGGTACTGGAGGCGCTGATTCTGGCTTTTGAGTCCGGTGTGTTCCGGCGGTAAACGGCGGGCTGTCCGCCGTTTTTTGTATTTTATTCTTGCGGTCCCCGANAGCCGGCTTCTTTCTGGTGCTTAACCGTAATGATCACTATCCGGTCCGTTTTCCGGTCATGGCGATAAAGCATCACATAGCCGCTGTCGCCAAATCCGATCACCAGCTCCTGGTATTCCAGCGGGATAAGGGGTACGGGGCGGCCCATATCCGGCTGCATTTTCAGTTGCTGAATGGCCCGGATGATCACCTCACCGGCTTTTCTGGCCGCCAGCCGGTTTTTGGTTTTGAGAAAGTTTTGCAGGCGCTGTAAATCTCGCTGCGCCAGTGCTGAGATGATTACCTGTGGCATGGCGGAGCATCCTGCTCGTTCTCAGTTCCCCAGGTATCCATCCAGGCTTCTGCTTCTTCTGCGGTCAGGTGCAGTCCGGTTTCCTGATAGTGCTGCCATGAAGCCTGCGCATCCCGCAGGTACTGGCTGCGTTTTTCTTCCCGGTCAATGTATTCGGTGATCGCTTCCAGCATCAGCGCGTGGGCGGAGCGGTGGCGGTCATCGGCCAGCGTTTTTAGCCGGTCCTTAAGTTCTTCATCGAGCCTGATGGATGTTGCTGCGGGCATAAATAACCTCAGTAGTCACATGTAATACACATGACTACTGTAATTCGGCGCGGTGATATTTACCAGAAATACGGCACATGGCGTCCTTTTCACGCCAAACGGGTGGCTACCGGTTTTGGTGCATAACGATTCACTCGGCCAGAATTCATCCGCATGATTTTGGGCGGTTTTGGTGGGGTAAACCGTGGATTTCATCATCTTCGGGGGTAAAACGCGCTGAGGGCGTTTTAGCGGTGCGGGAAACAGGTGTTATGTTAAATAGCACTTTGGTTGGTTACAGAAACGATAAAAGCCCTGACTGTATGAGCCAGGGCTTTTAAGGTACTGCTAACTTAAGATTTAACATTAATATACTTCGTAACTAGGTACTGCTATTAGGTACTACTTTAAATGCACAAGTTATTACAGATAACATCCGGGTACTTACAACTACTAAATATTCCCTAATTTACCGGTTTAAAACTACCTAATGACTTTATATGAACAGAAAGTAAAGTCAGCATATATTACTTTAACTCGTACACTTCCCCTTCGCGATATATACTTTTTGATGCGTGGCTTTACTTTATTCGCGATATTTAAGCTACTGACACTTAATTATTTTCGCGAACTTAAAATCTATAAAAACAAAGCCTTACATCATCGCGCATTATACTTTTACTGATTACTAAAAAACCAACAC
>NZ_JAZGQE010000024.1:0-39004 GCF_048593885.1 Yersinia sp. 1252 StPb PI
CGATCCTTGTTGCTATTCATCACTTTAATTATTTCCTCACTTATGTTGTCAAAAGCTTCATTTTCATTTTCTATTCCAAGATAGCCTGCATATGCACTTATAACAATTCGTATTACTTCTGGGTGATAGTAAATTGACTCGACAGAATGAACAGCTAAGGTATAAACCCGCCGAGATAAAAGAGAGGAAATTTCACCTTGTGTTTTATTATCATTATCAACCAACCCATAGGCTTCAACCCACTGAAGGCTACGGTTAGATGCGATACCAACAACAGAAGCCTCAACATCCTTACAGCTTCCTTTTGGTATTACACTAAAATCATGAAATAAAGATGAATATATAGATAAATCAAGGCTATTTTGATCACCCTCTACAAAAAGGACCTTTCGCCTTGAGCCGAAGATGCTTTCTTTTATCTCTTCAGGTATGTCATCACTACCATCTAATACATCTAAAGTCCAAGATGATGGATCTTTCGAAACATACTCATAAGACCTAAGTAAAATAACTTTTGAATTGATAAAAAAAGACGGGAATAGAATTTCATGAGTCGAGATTAAAAATGAACAATCACTTCTTAAAGAGATTAGCTCACTAAGAAGAGGGAGTGTTATTACCTGATGTAGGTGTCTTTCAGGCTCATCCATAATGATGAGCGTACCAGGCTCTGACGTAAGAATGTCAGCGGCAATAAGCAACGCATTTTTCTCTCCATCAGACAACTCAGCAATACTGTATGCGACATCATCATTATAACTGCGGTTCTTAACAATGAAATTGTCATCTTTATCAACATGAATAGATATATCCATGTTTGATTTTTCTATCAGAGAATTAATTACTGCAAGAGGCGATTCAGGAGCTTTAAATTCCGGATCATTTAAAGTATTGCGTATCATACGCAGACTCTATATCTCTAGCTCTTCGATTAATGTGCCTTTTTAATTTTGCCACCACCATTCTGTTAGTACTTTCGCCTTGATATAACTTCCACCTAGAATCAACTAGCGTACGATAGTGTCTATTGCTTTGATTTAAATTCTCAATTTCACTAGCGGTCATATCAATAACTGATTCACTGAACCAATTCTGCCTGTGTGCACTTATAATTTTTACATGGTTATCTGGTAATTGCCTATGAAAATGATTAACTAGCGAAGATTTCCCTGAACCGTTTGATCCAATAAGGAAAACAACATCACCATTATCAATATCTACAGTTATGTTACCAACACCAGTTTTATTTAGTTGTAAAGACTTCAATTTAAAACCTCTCTATTCCTAATAGTAAGTCGCTCGACTGATATCTAAAGATAACCAAGGTTTCCCTAGCGATGGTCTTCCTCCTCCCTTGCTTCTGGTACCTGAACTTCGCGTCGTCAGTGATGTCTGGATCTTCGAGCCCTGGAATATGCCGCCCAGCCTGCAAAAACAGGCTGAACATCTGTCAGGCGTTACCTTTTGTCTGCCGCTGGTCGATTTTGCCGTAGCGCATCATGAGGCAAAGACTGCAATCTCCACAATCCGGCAGCGACACGGGCTGGCGCCGGCGCCGGGATTTCGCGAAAAATCTAACGGTCAGCACGTTAGGCGATCTGACGCAGGCGAAAAATCAGGCAATAAGAAGAATAAAGACACGAAACAGCTCGATTTATTCTGACAGCATGTCTGGTTTTCAGCACTTGATCATCTGGCCAGCCCGGCAAATGTCCGGCCATAAGGTGGCGGACATTCAATCCGCATGGACTTCCTGGCTGAGAATACGGGCGCGGCACACATCCAGAATCTCATCTGCCAGAGCGGAATTATCCGGGCAAGCACGGGACAGCACCAGGGCGCCGACAAGATGGGCAATGGTATCTATGAGGTCAGCGCGCGTTCTATTTTCATCTCCCAAAAGTGACAGTTGACATTCAATCCCTGCCGCAAATGTCGCCTTGATTGACTCAGACTGACGGGCTGTATCCGCGCCCAGTGCCGACATCACACAACCCTTTCCCATATCATCGCGATGCTGGCGGGAGAGGTAGTATTGAATAAATTTTTCCCGGTTCACACCTGCCGTGCTTTCTGCGGATCGCGTAAAACCGCAGCTCATTGCCTCCGCCATTAGATCAGCCTTAGAGCCAAAGTGCTTGTAGAACCCGCCGTGGGTTAAACCGGCCGCTGACATCAGTTCCGCGACACCCACGCCATCGTAACCGCGCGCACGAAAAAGTTCTGAGGCCGTTTCAACAATGCGCATTCGGTTTTCCCGAACCTGCTCTTTCGACACTTTCATGTTTTTCAATCCTCTAAAAATATAGGGGTAAGTATACATTGATGATGGTCATAATCAAAAGAATTGACTTTAATGATTATGATCATCATCATTAAGTTAAGACTTCAACCACCATTAAGCAGAGGGAATAAACATGACCAACCAACCATTATTTCAACCCTATGATCTTGGGACAATAACCCTTGCCAACCATATCGTGATGGCACCGCTGACGCGTAACCGTGCCGGAGCAGGTCTGGTTCCCGGCGAACTGGCAGCGACTTACTACGCCCAGCGTGCCACCGCAGGATTGTTGATTACCGAAGCCACGCAGATCTCAGCTCAGGCGCAGGGCTATCAGGATACGCCGGGGATCTATACGCAGGCTCAGATCGATGGCTGGCGCAAAGTGACTGACGCGGTGCATGCCAAAGGTGGGCGCATATTTGTACAGCTGTGGCACGTAGGACGAATTTCGCATGTCGATTTACAACCTGGTGGCGCTGCGCCGGTTGCTCCGTCCGCCATCCGTGCCGAGACTAAGACCTTTGTGAACAACGGATTTGCTGACGTCTCTGAGCCACGTGCGCTGGAGTTGCAGGAAATACCGGGGATTATCGACGATTTCAGAAAGGCATCTGCCAATGCCATTGCCGCCGGATTTGATGGCGTAGAGATCCACGGCGCGAATGGTTATCTGCTGGAACAGTTCCTTAAAGACGGCGCCAATCAGCGTACCGATGAGTACGGCGGCTCTGTCGAGAATCGGGCGCGCCTGCTGTTAGAAGTCACGGCGGCCGTTAAAGAGGAGATTGGTGCTGACCGCACCGGCGTGCGCATTTCACCGGTTTCGCCTGCTAATGCGATTTCGTGCAGTGATCCGCAGCCGCAATATGATTACGTCGCTGACCAACTTAGCGCATTAGGTATCGTGTACCTCCATGTGGTTGAAGGCGCTACGGGCGGCCCGCGTGATGTATCACCGTTCGATTACGACTCCCTGCGCCGGCGCTTTAAAAACACCTACATCGGTAACAACGGCTATGACCTGCCGCTGGCGACCGCTCAGCTTGCAGAAGGCAAAGCCGATCTGTTCGCGTTTGGTCGTCCGTTCATCGCCAACCCGGATCTGGTCGAAAGGCTGAAGACGGGCGCACCTCTGGCCTCACTCAATCCTGAAACACTTTATGGCGGTGGCGCAGCGGGATATACCGATTACCCGTCGCTGACTGAGGCCAGCAAGTAAAGCAGCAGGTGTCACGGTTCTGCCTGCATCGCACATTGCGAATTCTGTTTACACATTAATAAAGAAGATCAACTTATGACTAAAGCTTCAGTTCTTATTACAGGCGCATCCACGGGTATTGGTGCTGTTTACGCTGAACGGTTCGCCCGCCGGGGCCACGACCTGGTTCTGGTCGCGCGCGACAAAGCGAAGTTAGAGATACTGGCCGAGCGTCTGCGACAAGAAAATGATATTTCTGTCGATGTTCTGCCTGCTGACCTCACACAAACGGGTGATTTAGCCGCGGTCGAAGCTCGCCTGCGTGAAGACGCACAGATTGGCATTCTTATCAATAATGCGGGTATCGCGCAGTCCGGCAGTTTTACAGAGCAGACGCCCGATTCGATAGAAAGCCTTATCGCGCTTAACGTCACCGCCCTGACCAGACTTGCCAGTGCTGTGGCACCACGCTTTGTGCAAGCGGGTGAGGGATCGATCGTCAACATCAGTTCCATCGTAGGCCTGGCTCCCGAATTTGCCATGACGGTTTATGGCGCAACCAAAGCCTTTGTCCTTTTCTTGTCTCAGGGAATGAATGTAGAGCTGTCGGCTAAGGGCATTTATGTCCAGGCGGTGCTTCCTGCCGGCACTTACACGGAAATCTGGGAGCGTGCGGGTATCGATATCAGTAATTCGGCAAAATTCATGGAAGTGGGCGAGTTAGTGGATGCCGCACTGGTGGGCTTTGATCGCCGTGAACTCGTCACCATCCCGCCTTTACATAATGCAGCCCGCTGGGACACCCTCGATGCTTCGCGTCAGGCTCTGCTTTCAGATATCAAGCAAGATGAAGCCGCAGAGCGATATAAAGCACTTTAGTCAATAAGTTGCACTCTGCAGAACGGTCTTTTGGCTGTTCTGCAGAGAGGTAAATCCGACATAAATCCCTTACAGCGTGTCGTCTCATCTTTGATGAGAAACTTCAAACACATCATGAAGCCCTTATTCAGCAATGACAAAAAACGTGTAGCACTGGTTACAGGCGCTTCCTCAGGTATCGGCGAAGCGTCTAACGGGCAGATCCTGTTTGCAGTATTTATCGAGCTATTCCTGGGGATTGCCTTTGTACTCAGCAACAGATCCGCTAAGAAAAATTTCACGGACAAACGCGACAGGGTAAACGACAAATGAAGACTAAGACGATGAAAGCATTTACATTTAAATGCTATGGTAAATCTCCTGAATTGGGGTTCGATAACATAGATTATCCTTCACTCAACCCTGATGAAATGCTGGTTAAAGTTTACGCTGTGGGTTTGAACCCGATTGATAACATGATCCCAACCGGAATATTTAAGCCTGTTTTGCATTTTAAACTCCCCGCCACATTGGGCAGTGACTTGTCCGGGGTTGTTGTTGCCGTGGGGAGTCGCGTGACGCGTTTTACGCCAGGCGACGAAATCTTCGCCAGCATATTCGACAGGGGAACGGGAACTCTTGCCGAATTTGCGGTGGTGCCTGAAAGCGCCGCAGCCATGAAACCCGCAAACCTGGATTTCGTGCAGGCAGCCTCGCTCCCGATGGTGAGCCTCACCTCCTGGCAAGCGCTGACAGAGCGAGCCAGGTTGCGGCCTGGTCAGAAGGTTTTCATCCCGGCAGGTTCCGGGGGAATTGGCAGTTTTGCGATCCAACTGGCGAAGCACCTTGGCGCAAAGGTGGGAACGACAACAAGTTCAGGCAACGTCGGGTGGGTGAGTGGTCTTGGCGCAGACGAAGTGGTTGATTATAAAAAGCAAGAATTCGAAAAGGTGCTGAGTGGTTACGATATCGTTCTCGGCACTGTCAGAGGCGATTTAATTGAAAAATCCACCCAAATTCTAAAGTCTGGTGGAAAGATTGTTTCTCTCACCGGGCCGTTAGATACCGCGTTCGCACGGGCTCGGGGACTAAACTTCTTGCTGCGTTTTGTTTTCGGGCTGATGAGCCGCAAGATTATGCGCCTTGCGAAAAAACGGGGCCTGACCTATTCATTTCTCTTTGTCCGTCCTGATGGCAGTCAACTCACCCAAATCGGCAAACTCATAGAAGCGGAACAACTCAAGCCTGTGATCGACAAGGTGTTCCCCTTTGCAGAGGCGAAGGAGGCGCTTACCTACCTTGCTCAGGGACATGCGAAAGGAAAAGTGGTTGTTAAGATGCAGGAGTGATAACGAGTAAAATGTGAATCTGTTTAAAAGAAAATCGATAGAATCAATCTGCACTAATCTGGCGATATACCAGGGCCATTAAGGATAGCGTTGCGTCGACCAGTTGAACTCACAGCCAGAAGCAGACAAATGTACGCCACATAGTGACAAATAATACCACCCAGCTATCATGGCAATATGATGTCAATTAACGGATTATAAGATTATGATAAATATGGAAGTATGTACCCAAATTCATTACCCGATATTACTGAAGGTCTGGGAATCATCGGTACGTGCTACGCATGATTTTTTACAGGAACAGGATATTCAGGCGCTACGCCCCCTGATACTGCATACGTATCTTCCTGGTCTGACAATTATGTTCGCTCGTCTTAGCTGTGACAGTTCGATCGCGGGCTTTATAGGGGTAAGCGAAAACCGCATTGAAATGCTCTTTGTGGATGCAGATCAACGCGGAAAAGGCATCGGGAAATTACTCCTGCTACATGCTATCGACGAGCAGGGCGCTGATGAGCTCGACGTAAACGAACAGAATCCTCAGGCTGTTACCTTCTATAAAAAACACGGTTTTGAAACTGTGGGTCGTTCTGAAGTTGACGGCCAGGGCAGGCCATACCCTTTGTTGCATATGAAGCTACGGGGAACATAATCTTCCCATACAAAAGCTCATAGCCGCCCCTGATTGTAGCCGTGGGTAGATTTGTGCCAGTAACTGACATGTCCAATAACACGTTGTGTTAATCAATAAGGAACAAACACATACGTAGGCTTTCACTTCCTTCGTTCTACTCGTTCACTCAGACATTAGCCAAAATAAGGTTTCAACACTTCCTCAGTCCAATTCATAAAAGCCCTCACTCGTTGCGACAGATTGCGCCGGTGCGCGACGACGAAAGATGCATTTAGCGGCTTGGGCCGCAGATTGGGAAGGACTTCAACCAATGTGCCACATTTGATATGGGGTACGAGCGCTGAATAACCTCCCTGAATTAAACCCAAACCCGCCAGTCCTGCTTCGTGGTAGGCCGGTACGCTGTTGACCGTCATCGTGCCGGGTAACATCAGCGAATTGTAGCCATCACCTGACGGATATTCCCATCCGTCAGGTTTCGCGCCAAAATTTCGCATGTAATGAACCATCTTGTGTCCTTGATTAAGAAGATCATCAACCGTCTGTGGCACACCGAAGCGTTTCAGATAGCCTGGACTCGCCGCATTGATCATCCGTAATTTTCCCAGCGGCCGGGCAATCAGGGTCTCATCAACAATGGGGCCCAGACGAATTACGCAATCAAATCCTTCCAGAACCAGATCAACACGGCGGTCAGTACTTGAAAGCTCAAGTTCGAATTCCGGGTGAGCATCCAGTAGTTGCGGTAGTGCGGGAATAATGACGCTTTGTGCCAGAATAGCTGGCATATCAACACGTAAACGCCCTCGCAGTGACATTCCGCCAGGTGAAAACATTGACTGCAGTTCGTCTGCTTCCGCCAGCAGGTCTCGTGCACGCGAATAAAAAATGCGGCCATCTTCGGTCAACTGCACAGTCCGCGTGGTGCGGTGCAATAGCGTAGCGCCTACGTCATGTTCGAGCTCGCGCACTACCATTGAAGCACGCCCTTTCTGAATACCAAGGCTTTCAGCTGCCTGGGTAAAACTCCTCATTTCTGCCACGCGCGCGAAAATGATCAGTGCCTCAAGATTTTTCATTGTTCCTCTTTAAGATAACAGTGCGTTAATTTTTAGGTTATTTATGGCTACTGTAATACTTAATAGACTGTCTTCACACCGCGTTATCCAGCGCAGACATTTGCTGAAGGCAATTATCATGACTCAAACCCTTTCAATGATTAAATCTGTAGTCGTCTATCACTCTGGCTATGGGCATACAGAACGGATGAGGTAAGCGCTCTGCCTCCTTATTATCCGGGATGGATGATTGAGCATCAGGACGCTCCTCGCTGCCAGGCATCCTCCAGCCCTCAGAAACTGAATGTGATTAAAACGTTGTAAAAACCCCTATCCCGTTGCTTGCATGTTTGCCTGTAGAACTGCATTGCGCTGGAATAAACCACGTCTAACAAAAGAGATAAAGAAATGAATAAAGGTTATTTGATCGCGCATGTCACCGTATCGGACGCTGTTGCCTACGCCGAATATGCCAAGGCTGCCGGAGAAGCAATGCAGGCGTTCAGTCCTAAGATTATTGCCTGGTCTGGGCAGTATGAAAACCTTGAGGGAGAATCACATGAACGGCACGTCGTTTTTGAGTTTGCATCTTTTGCCGAGGCCAAGCGTTTTTACGAGAGTCCTGAATATCAGGCAGCCAGAGCAATACGTACAGGTGCTGCGACCGGAACTTTTGTGCTGGTTGAGGGAGGGGCTTAATTTTAGGCGTAATGCATTTTAATGCATTAAAAAGAAAAGATAACACCGCAATAGCACTAAGGGCCTGACCTTAGTGCTATTGCGGTTATACATGCAACCATCCGCCAGTGTTGGGGCACCTCCTTGTTAATAAAACATCAAGTCATTGGTTCTTATTAATATTATTAAACCTGAATAAGATAGGTTCACTAATTGTTCGGGGCTGTCTGATGCATCATAGGTAATGAAACTGCCGATCAGTGTCGAATCTAGCAATATAGATACGGTAGTTTATCGTTACTCACCTGATTCCGTGGGGGGGTAGGAAACTAACACTAAAAAATTTTCGTCACTCTACAATATCAAACGAGATTTGTGCAGTATTGATTAAATCGCGAGGTTATGTGACGGTATTTTTAATCGGCTGAGTATAATAGATTGCGTAATTTTTTTTGGACGAAATCACTAAAAACACCCTCGAGTCATGGGTTCACGCGGGCATACGCACTACCACAAACGTTCAGGACTATTGCGTGGATTAATATCCTGTTTCAGTTACTGTTTCCTTTGAGTTTGGCATTTTCACCTACGGTTGTCGCATCTTCTTCGTATACTTCGCAAGTCAATACGGTTGCAGAATCTTATATTTTGCAGACCGGTAAAAACATTAATACTGTCGCCAAGTTAGGGGATGAAATTGATGTTTCCGGTAAGCTGCCTTCGTTATCCATTAGTGATGAAAATTATTCACCTGCTGATATTCACATAAATAATAAGCTGGCCGGTTATGCCCAGACCGGTGCTGTCGCATTATCTAATGGCAATGCAGTAAAATCTGGTGAGCGCATGCTCAACTCAGCTGCCAACAATGAATTAAACAACTCCACGCAGCAGTGGCTGAGCCAGTTTGGTACCGCCCGGGTACAAATGAATGTTAATGAAGATTTTAAGCTGGATGGCAGTATGGTCGATGTACTGGTTCCACTTTATGATAATCAGAAATCCCTGCTTTTTACCCAATTGGGTGCCCGAAATAAAGACGATCGTAACACCGTTAACGTTGGTGCTGGAGTGCGTACTTTCCAGAATAGCTGGATGTATGGGGCTAATGCGTTTTTTGATAATGATGTTACAGGCAAAAACCGGCGGGTTGGGGTAGGCGCAGAGGCTTGGACCGACTACCTGAAGTTCTCGGGTAACAGTTACTTCGGTACCACCGATTGGCATCATTCACGGGATTTTGCTGACTATAAAGAACGGCCTGCCAACGGCTATGATGTGCGGGCAGAAACTTATTTACCCTCTCATCCCCAACTTGGCGGCAAGGTCATGTATGAAAAATACCGTGGTGATGATGTGGCCTTGTTTGGCAAAGATAACCGTCAGAAAAACCCCTATGCCATTACTGCGGGTGTAAATTACACCCCTATACCATTAGTGACTATTGGGGCTGAACATCGCGCCGGTAAAGGCAGTAAAAACGACAGCAACATTAACTTCCAGCTAAATTACCGACTGGGTGAATCTTGGCAATCTCATATCAGTCCATCGGCCGTGGCAGCAACGCGCACTTTGGCGGGTAGTCGTTATGATTTAGTCGAGCGTAACAACAATATTGTGCTGAATTATCAGGAACAGAAGGTGATACAGCTGATCCTTCCGGCTATGATAAGCGGTGAGGGGGGGACAAGCGTTCCATTGAGTGCAGAGGTATCCACCCGGCATGGTCTTGAGCGTATTGAGTGGGACAGTTCTGCCTTGATAGCGGCAGGAGGTTCTCTCACACCGGTATCTGCGCACGCTGTTGTAGTAGGATTACCCTCGCATCGGCTAACGCGGAGTGGTAGTAATGCCCACACGTTAAGTGCAGTGGCTCATGACATCCAAGGTAATGTGTCATTACGTGCGACAGTGCAGATCACTGTTATGCCTAGTACTGTTGCAGCAGTGAACCTGACGGCGACTACCGATAATGAGGTTGCCAATGGCATTGCCACCAATGCGGTGAAAGCAATAGTGACGGATGCGGGTAACAATCTTGTACCGGGCCAGGTGGTGACATTTACCGCCAGCAACGGGGCGAACGTGACGACGGTAATTGGTACTACTGGCGTGGACGGGGTTGCTACGGCGACACTGACCAATATGACGAGTGGAATAAGCGCGGTCACCGCCACGGTGAACGGCAGTAGTCAGACGGTCGACACCACTTTTGTGGCGGACGGCAGCACCGCGGAAATCACTGCAACCAACCTGACGGCGACTGCCAATAATGAGGTTGCCAATGGCATTGCCACCAATGCGGTGAAAGCGATAGTGACGGATGCGGGCAATAACCTTGTACCGGGCCAGGTGGTGACATTTACCGCCAGCAACGGGGCGAACGTGACGACGGTGATTGGTACTACTGGCGTGGACGGGGTTGCTACGGCGACACTGACTAATACTGACTCGGGGATTAGCGTGGTCACCGCCACGGTGAACGGCAGCAGCCAGACGGTGGACACTACCTTTGTGGCGGACGGCAGCACCGCAAAAATCACCGCAGCCAAGGTGACTGCCGATAGAAAGGTGGCCAACGGCACGGCCACCAATGCGGTGGTAGTGATAGTGACGGATGCCGGTAACAATCCTGTCGCAGGCCAGGTGGTGGCATTTACCGCCAGCAACGGGGCGAAAGTGACGGCAGTCATTGGTACCACCGGCGTGGACGGGGTTGCCACGGCGACACTGACCAATATGACGAGTGGAATAAGCGCGGTCACCGCCACGGTGAACGGCAGTAGTCAGACGGTCGACACCACTTTTGTGGCGGACGCCAGCACCGCAGAAATCACCGCAGCTAACCTGACGGCGACTACTGATAACGAGGTCGCCAATGGCATTGCCACCAATGCGGTGAAAGCGATAGTGACGGATGCGGGCAATAACCTTGTACCGGGCCAGGTGGTGACATTTACTGCCAGCAACGGGGCGATAGTGACGACGGTGATTGGTACTACTGGCGTGGACGGGGTTGCCACGGCGACACTGACTAATACTGCGCCGGGAGTCAGTGTGGTCACCGCCACGGTGAACGGCAGCAACCAGACGGTCAGCACCACCTTTGTGGAGGATGCGATGTTTACCGGAATAGCCGTCAACGGCCATGTGTTCACGGTAAGCGATGAATTTCCAAAAACAGGTTTTACCGCGGCTACCTTCATACTAAATATGAACAGAAATGCGAGCGACTTCACCTGGAGTTCCAACCAGCCAGGGGCCGTAAGCGTCAATGGTGACGGTCAAGTGAAGCTCAACAGCAAACCTACGGGGCCAGTGACCATTACGGCGACACCCAAGGATGGAGGAAGTCCACTAAGCTACACATTTGCTGTGCAGAAATGGTTTATACATAACAATAGCACAATGGCTGTTTGGTCAGATGCTGTGAGGTTCTGTAGTCTACAGCTGGCGTCTCAGCCATCACGCACCGACTTGAGTTCTACCAACTACTCATTTGGTACCCGTTTGGTGGGTTCATTGTTCGATGAATGGGGGCGAATGGATAACTACACTGGTTCCGGTTTTATCGGCACCCTCTACTGGACGGGCGACACTCCTGACCCCAGCACAGGCTTCCACTACCTTGGCGACTCGATCGCGGGCGTTACCAACAGCTACAGTGACGCCGATATTCCTAGGCATGTAATGTGTCGTCGATAGAGTCTTGAGTTTTTAAATTTGGTTTTGCTTCTCTGGTATTCCCCCGCGTTTAGTGGGGGAAAGGTCAGTGGCTTTGTGGCGCTAAGACCCCGTCGGGTAACATGCTGTTTTTTTGATGATGTTATCCGACCATGTCTCTGATAAGAAAAACCTGCACTATCTTGTAGATATCATCGCTCAGTATGTTCGTTATTCGCTGGCTTACGCCCTTGTGTCACTCAATTCCATAGATGGCAAAGGGATGGGGTATTATGTATGCCCCATGCGCCGGTTACATCGCTGTAATACACCATCGATTAGGCGTGATATTGCAGATGTAAACCTGATAACTACAGTTGTTATCCATGCTGACAAATTCCAGACTAATTCAACCAGCAGAGGATCGACCCGTTCGCTCCAGGATAGAAATATTGAGGTTCTTAAAAGTATTTATAAGCTGATTGAGGCATTACAAATAGCACCTGAAGTGACTGCTTTGGCTGAAAAGATAAAGGCACTGCATAAAGAGTTCAAAAGTAATGAAGCCACGATACGTGCAGTTAAGTATAAGCAGAGGCTGGCCGTTAGTGAGGATGTAACAAAGCTGGATTTAACCTTAAAAGATGACCGCAGCCTTATTGGATAGACTGGTTCATCATTTTGACATTATTGAAACAGGTAATGAATCATTTAGGTTTAAAAACCGGTCTTAAAGTGGTGTACTTTTAAAGCATAACTGTGGCTCATTTTTAGATCATAATTGACAGTTTGTACTCATATATATACTCATTTATGACTGCGCTTTCACGATATGAGTTGAGACATCATGAAATAAAAAATCCACGCAAATGCGTGGATTTTATGGGGTTTGTCAGTATTCATGAGATTCAATTAAATCTCATGAGACAACAGAAGCTGTTTAGACGTTGAACAAGAAGTTCATCACGTCACCATCTTTTACGATGTAATCTTTACCTTCTGAACGCATTTTGCCGGCTTCTTTCGCGCCTTGCTCACCCTTGTAGGTGATAAAGTCCTCGAAAGCGATAGTTTGTGCGCGGATAAAGCCTTTCTCGAAGTCGGTGTGAATTTTACCGGCAGCTTGTGGTGCAGTTGCACCTATCGGGATGGTCCAGGCACGCACTTCTTTTACACCGGCAGTGAAATAGGTTTGCAGATTCAGCAATTCATAACCGGCACGGATCACACGGTTCAAACCGGGTTCTTCAATACCTAACTCAGCCATAAATTCAGCGCGGTCTGCATCTTCCAACTCAGCAATATCAGACTCAACTGCGGCACAAACGGCAACTACCACAGAACCTTCCGCCGCAGCGATGGCACGCACCTGATCCAAATAGGGATTGTTTTCAAACCCATCTTCATTGACGTTAGCAATGTACATGGTTGGCTTCAGGGTGAGGAAGCTCAGATAACGGATGGCGGCTTTATCTTCAGCACTCAGGTTCAACGCACGCAGCATGCCAGCATTTTCTAAATGTGGCAGACATTTTTCCAGCGCTTCCAGTTCCGCTTTAGCGTCTTTATCACCGCCTTTAGCTTTCTTCTGAACACGATGCATCGCGCGTTCACAGGTTTCCAGATCGGAAAGTGCCAGTTCAGTGTTGATGGTATCAATGTCATCAACGGGATCTACTTTACCGGCAACATGGATGATGTTGTCATTTTCAAAACAACGTACCACATGACCAATTGCTTCAGTTTCACGGATATTGGTCAGGAACTGGTTACCCAGGCCTTCGCCTTTGGATGCACCCTTAACCAGGCCCGCGATATCGACGAATTCCATCGTGGTTGGCAAAATGCGCTGAGGTTTAACAATCTCGGCCAGTTGGTCCAGACGCGGGTCCGGCATTGGCACCACACCCGTGTTGGGTTCAATGGTGCAGAACGGGAAGTTAGCGGCTTCAATACCCGCTTGTGTCAACGCGTTGAACAGGGTGGATTTACCAACGTTAGGCAGGCCCACAATACCGCATTTGAATCCCATGTTTTATATCACCTTAAATAACTTAAAAATCAACTCGTTAGGGTTAACGTGCTGATGTAATCAAAATTTATGTCGCCATTATACACATTCTGACGATTTATCTCGATCATGCTGTTTCGTCGCCGCAAGGGAACATGCTGTGAGAGCGAGTAGGTGATTGATTTTTCTAACTCTGTGCCCGAGATCACGCTTATGCCATCTTAAGTTTCCTGATAAATGTCCGATAACTAGTTATTACAGTCCGCATACTGAATTTGGGTAATTCCAATGGAAATGAGTATCTATAAATGGCTGATCGTCATCTTGTTCGGGGGGATGGCGGGTATTGTGGGAATGCGTTTTCTTACCGCAGATGTTGAGCCTGCCGCCCCCTCCTTTGCCGAGTTGGTTGATCAATATGGGGTGGAAATTGAAAGTCACTCGGGCAAGAGCGTTAGATATGTGGGGTACAAAAAAAATACCCTTTATGAAGATTTCGACAGCATCCAGTTGAAATTTACCGCAGTAACCGACAAGTTTGAACGCAGCCACGACTTATCGCGTAACAAAGAAAAGGCATCAGATTGGGATTCGCTTTTTTGTAGCGATAAATTGAGTGATATTGCGGGCGAATATGATGGTAAAAGCAATAATTTTCTCGGGCGGGTGAGGGTGATATTTTCAGGGGTGGTATTGACCGGTGAGGGACAACAGGGGATTAATGCGCTGTGCAACAAAAATGAATAACAACTAATACAGGCACCCCGGCTTATGTTCGTTAGCCGGGGAACCGGGCCAGTATTATACGCCGGCCTTAAAGGAGTGCAGGCGATTCATTGCCTTAGTAATGTCTTCTTTTAGCAGTATTTCAGTACAGCGGATAGATTCATCAATGGCCTCGTCAATTAAGGTTTGTTCACTGATTGGTGGCTTACCCAAAACAAAACCGGTGACTTTACTTTTATCACCCGGATGACCGATGCCGATGCGCAAACGATAGAAGTTAGGGTTATTCCCCAACCTGCTCTGAATATCTTTCAGGCCGTTATGGCCACCGTTACCGCCACCTAGCTTTAATTTAGCCACGCCCGGCGGGATATCCAACTCATCGTGTGCGACTAAAATCTCTTCCGGCAGAATACGGTAAAACCCAGCCATTGCGGCTACGGCCTTGCCACTGAGATTCATAAAGGTAGAGGGTACCAACAAGCGAACGTCCTGACCTGCCAGATTTAGCCTTGCAGTGTAGCCGAAGAATTTACTCTCTTCTTTCAGTGGTTGATTATGGCGCTGCGCCAATAAATCCACATACCAAGCACCTGCATTGTGGCGAGTTTGGGCATATTCAGCGCCCGGATTTGCCAGCCCAACGATTAATTTAATACTGCTCACGTCGCCATTCGCTATAACTAAAGGAATTAAAGTGCCATAGTTTACCTGTCATAGCGCGTAATAACAAAACTGCTAGCATGAATTTATTTAGAGTGAATAGTTCAAGATGTGAATAGTTGCCTGTATGTATAGTTCAAATTCAGTGCCAAATGTCTGGATTATGTAAAGATTTGTTGGAATATATTTGCCAGTTGTGATCACAAGCGCAATACCTTCCTCGCAAGCCTGACTATACTTAGTTATTAAGTGGACATGAATAATCGCATTAAGCAAGCAGTTTTAGCGCTCGGCTCAGTGGTTATTTATTGGCAACCTAAGTGGAGGTGGCATATGAAACGTAAAAGCGCAGCAAGGGTCGGTAATGTGCTGATGGGATTAGGTTTGGTTACCATGGTCGTAGGGGTAGGTTACTCAATTCTGACAGAGGTATCTCAACTGGGTCTACCGCAATTCTTTGCCCATGGTGCCGTGATGAGTATTTTTGTCGGCGCACTGTTGTGGTTAGTTGGCGCGCGTATCGGTGGGCGTGAGGAAGTTGCGGATCGTTATTGGTGGATTAAGCACTTTGACAAACGTTGTAATCGCAACCAGCGTCACTCCTAGCGAGCAAGGTATCATTAGCGACTAATTACAGTGAAGCTGCAAACATAGACCTGTTTTCTTGGCTTTTTAATTGAGCTGATGTGCAGGAGGGGTAAATGACGGCTCAACGAGCGGTAAGACAAACACCTATTGATCAAGAACTCAGCGATCGAGAGTAGAAAACCCGTTGTCGCATCTGCTTCAACGGGTTTTTCTTTATCTGCTTCAATTTATGCATTGCATAGTATCAATTCGTTATGAACCCCATTCGTGATGCCCAGCAAGTGACCTATCACGAAAATAGCTTAATGGCTAACTGCGGCCAGATAGCACCGCAGGGATATCCACAACCTAATACTGATTAATGCTCAAACATCGCAGAGATGGACTCTTCATTGCTGATACGGCGGATGGCTTCAGCCAACATGCCCGACAGGGTCAGAGTACGCACATTTTTTAATGCCTTTATTTCAGCTGACAACGGAATCGTGTCACAAACAATCACTTCATCGATAACAGAATGTTTGATGTTTTCAACCGCGTTACCAGAGAAGATCGGGTGAGTCGCGTAAGCAAATACACGCTTGGCACCACGTTCTTTCAGGGCTTCCGCTGCTTTACACAATGTGCCACCGGTATCGATCATATCGTCAACTAACACGCAGTCACGGCCAGCAACGTCACCGATGATATGCATCACCTGAGAAACGTTAGCACGTGGGCGGCGTTTGTCGATAATCGCCATATCAGTATCGTTCAGCAGTTTTGCAATGGCTCTGGCGCGAACAACGCCGCCGATGTCTGGAGAGACAACAATTGGGTTTTCCAGATTCTGCTGCAACATATCTTCCAGCAGGATTGGGCTACCAAATACGTTATCAACCGGAACATCAAAAAAGCCTTGGATCTGTTCAGCATGAAGATCCACTGTCAATACGCGGTCAACCCCAACACTTGAGAGAAAATCGGCAACAACTTTGGCAGTGATCGGTACACGGGCAGAACGCACACGGCGATCCTGACGAGCGTAACCGAAGTAAGGAATAACAGCAGTAATACGTCCTGCGGAGGCGCGACGCAGGGCATCAACCATGACAACCAGTTCCATCAGGTTATCGTTCGTGGGTGCGCAGGTGGACTGGATGATGAAAATATCACCACCGCGTACATTTTCGTTGATTTGCACGCTCACTTCGCCGTCGCTAAAACGACCTACAGCGGCGTCACCAAGACTGGTGTACAAACGGTTGGCAATACGTTGTGCTAGTTCCGGGGTGGCGTTACCAGCAAAAAGCTTCATATCAGGCACGAGAAGAACCTCAGGCATGCGTCCAGAGAAGATATTGTCATATCAGTAATCAGGGGCGATTATTCATACTGATTGCAATATACATACGGGTATTTAAAGCCAAAACACGGTGAATAACCGTCATCATTCAAATTACAGGTGTGTCGACTGTTCTCGTTCACCCGCATCACTTACTCATGTAAGGTTATCGGGATTCGCTCGTTTGCCGCTTTCCTGTATCTTGAAATCTATTGGGTACAAAACAGCATTATGAACCGGCTTTCAATCAAATGAGACAGGTATTTTCAGAACCCAAGGTTAGTAGAGCCATTACATCGACCTTACATAACGCTGTAAATCGTTATCTGCACTCACGACTTTCAATTTTCCCAGAGCGCGCACGATGCAGTGGCGAAACATTTACACCACGAGCAACAAAACCATGCAACCACTCCGGGGCAATACTTAACACCTGTCGGGCCGATGCCTCAGTGTCGAATTCTGCAAACACACAAGCGCCGGTTCCGGTAAGGCGTGACGGAGCGTATTCTAACAGCCATGAAAGAGCCTGTTCAACCTCGCGAAAACGTTTTCTTGCGATCGGTTCGCAATCATTTGCGTACGGAATGCTTAAAAGCGCCGCCAGTGGGCGAACGGGCGTATTTCTTTTTAATTCAGGATCAGAAAAAATAATTGGTGTTGGGATGCTTACACCGGGGTGTACCACCAAATACCACTTCTCTAAAGGCTCCGCAGGTTGCAATTTTTCGCCAATTCCCTCAGCAAAGGCAGCATGCCCACGAACGAACACCGGCACATCGGCACCTAATGTTAGGCCAAGAGTGGCCAATTTTTCATCAGAGAAACCACATTGCCACAGTAAATTGAGTGCAACCAGTACCGTGGCGGCATTGGATGAACCACCACCCAGTCCTCCCCCCATTGGTAGGCGTTTATCAATACTGATATCTGCCCCCCGAGGTACTTTTACCGTGCCGGGCTGTTGTTGTGGAAATTGTTGTTGTAGCAATCGTGCCGCGCGAATTATCAAGTTCTGTTCGTCTTCTACGCCTGCGACTGGCGTTAATAAGCGAATCTGATTGTCATCTCGCGGCACAATAGTCAGTTGGTCGCCATAATCGAGAAACTGGAACAGGGTTTGTAAGTCATGATAACCATCGGCCCGTTGCCCGGTGATATAAAGAAACAGGTTTAATTTGGCCGGTGAGGGCCAGACATGTTGATGCGTGCTAACCATGTTATTCGACAGTCCAATTATCCATTTTTAGCTTAATTCGCTGCCCGCCCTGACTCAGCTCCATGCGGCTCGGCAATGCTGGCGTCACTTGAGTGTTGTATTCCTGATAATCAACCACCCACGTCATACCATTTTGTTTATAAGTCACTTGCTTCAAACGGTACTTATCATCAAGGGTGAAATCAGTGGTATCACCGGGTAACCCTAAAATCCACTGACGTAAGCTTTCCAATGGAATGGACATCCCCGTCAACTTTTGAATCATTTCCTGTGGGTCATCACTGACATAGCGTTTGCCTTGATTATCGGTCAACTGGGTAACGCCAGGTTGTACCACCAATTCCAGTTCTGTGCTGCCCAATGGGTTGGTCAGCAGTAGGCGATAGCGCTCAGGTGTGGTTTGTTGCCAGAAAAAGCGCGCATAGACTTTTTGTTTTTCAGAAATATACGCAAAGGCACCCCGGGTCTGGAATTGGCTCAATTGTTGTAATTGTTGTTCATGTTGCCGCCACTGTGGCGATGTCGGACTGGTCGCCGGACCGGTCGGTGGCGTGGTGCTACAGGCTGCCAGCAACAGAGTTGCTAAAGGGAGCAGGCGATAAAAACTGATTTTATACATCGACATATGGCTATAAATCCTATCGGTCGCACGGGTATCATTGGCGACGCGTCTTTGATGAGGTCATGTTACCGATAAATAATAATTTTTGATAAAACAAATTATTTGATACCTGGCTAATTGGTATCTGAGGTGCTCACGCTAACGGGCTGAAGGCTGAGCGTCAATATCTTGTTCTATTTTGTACAGGGTTTACCCAATATTGTTGTACAGCAGATAACCAATTTCTGACCATAATTTATGATAATACTTAGGATATTGCACTGTGACTTTTATTGAACCCGCGCATCAAGTAGAATGCGGTTCAGACGAGAATCCATACTAACATCAGTATTACTCGAAGCCGTTCTCATGACTCTGCTTGCATTAGGCATTAATCACAAAACTGCGCCTGTATCTTTACGTGAACGAGTGAACTTTTCACCGGAATCTATCGACCAGGCGCTTGTCAGCTTGCTCCAACAGCCGTTGGTGCAGGGCGGTGTCGTATTGTCTACGTGTAACCGAACTGAGTTGTATCTCAGCGTAGAGCAGCAAGATAATCTGCATGAACAACTTATTGCCTGGCTCTGTACCTATCACAAACTCAGCCCGGACGAAGTGAAAAAAAGCCTGTATTGGCACCATGGTAATGATGCCGTCAGTCATTTGATGCGTGTTGCCAGCGGGTTAGACTCACTGGTATTAGGCGAACCTCAAATTTTGGGGCAGGTGAAAAAGGCCTTTGCTGAATCTCAGCGTGGTCAATCGCTGTCTGGCGAGTTGGAGCGGTTGTTCCAGAAATCTTTCTCGGTTGCCAAACGGGTTCGGACAGAAACAGATATTGGAGCCAGTGCCGTTTCGGTTGCTTTTGCTGCCTGTACTCTGGCACGTCAGATATTTGAGTCGCTTTCTGAACTGAATGTGCTGTTGGTGGGTGCTGGGGAAACCATTGAGCTGGTGGCTCGTCATCTGCGTGAGCATCAAGTTAAGCATATGATTATCGCTAACCGTACCCGTGAGCGAGCTCAAGTGCTGGCGACAGAAGTGGGGGCCGAAGTGATTACTTTGCCGGAAATTGATGCCCGATTGGCCGATGCCGATATTATTATCAGTTCAACGGCCAGCCCATTGCCTATTATTGGTAAGGGAATGGTCGAACGTGCTCTAAAAAGCCGCCGCAATCAGCCAATGCTGTTTGTCGATATCGCCGTACCACGGGATATTGAGCCGGAAGTGGGTAAACTGTCTAATGCCTATTTATACAGTGTTGATGATCTACACGCGATTATTCAGCACAATATGGCACAGCGTCAGGCCGCTGCGGTGCAGGCCGAATCAATAGTACAGCAGGAAAGCATGAATTTTATGGCCTGGCTACGTGCGCAGGGGGCGGTTGAAACCATTCGTGATTATCGTTCTCAGGCCGAACAGGTTCGTAGTGAGATGACCGCTAAAGCATTGGCCGCCATTGAGCAGGGTGCCAATGTAGAACAAGTGTTGAATGAGTTGGCCCATAAGCTCACTAACCGCCTGATTCATGCTCCTACCAAATCCCTCCAGCAAGCCGCCAGCGATGGCGATATGGAGCGGTTGCAATTATTACGCGACAGCCTTGGGCTGGATCAGCATTAGTTTCCTCTAATTACAGGGTTTAAAACCACGGATGAAGTCTTCTATTGTTGCCAAACTGGAAGCGTTACAAGAGCGTCACGAAGAAGTGCTGGCGTATCTTGGCGATGCCAGCGTTATTGCCGATCAAGACCGTTTCCGCGCGTTGTCACGTGAATATGCGCAATTAACGGATGTCACCCGCTGTTTTAAAGAATGGCGCAGCGTGCAAGATGATCTCGAAGCCGCAGAAATGATGCTGGAAGATCTTGAAATGCGCGAAATGGCTCAAGAAGAACTGAAAGAAGCAAAAGCGCGCAGTGAAGAGCTGGAACAGCAGTTGCAAGTGTTGTTGCTCCCTAAAGACCCTGATGATGAGCGTGATTGTTTTCTTGAGATTCGTGCCGGGACCGGTGGTGATGAAGCGGCTATTTTTGCTGGTGATATGTTCCGCATGTACAGCCGTTATGCTGAAGCACGCCGTTGGAAAGTTGAAATCATGAGCGCCAGTGAGGGCGAGCATGGTGGCTACAAAGAAGTGATTGCCAAGGTCTCTGGTGATGGGGTGTTTGGTCAGTTAAAATTCGAGTCAGGTGGTCACCGTGTGCAACGTGTACCCGAAACCGAATCACAAGGCCGTATTCATACCTCTGCCTGTACCGTCGCGGTAATGCCTGCCATTCCTGAAGCTGAGATGCCGGAAATCAATGCCGGTGATTTGCGTATTGATACTTTCCGCTCGTCTGGTGCCGGTGGTCAGCACGTTAACACCACCGATTCGGCAATCCGTATCACCCATATTCCAACGGGCCTGGTGGTGGAGTGTCAGGATGAACGCTCACAACATAAGAACAAAGCCAAGGCGATGTCGGTGTTGGGTGCACGTATCCGTGCCGCAGAAATGCAAAAGCGTCAATTGGCAGAAGCTTCCGAGCGCCGTAATCTGCTTGGTTCAGGTGATCGCTCTGATCGTAATCGCACCTATAACTTCCCACAGGGCCGAGTGACCGATCATCGCATTAACCTGACCCTCTATCGCCTGGATGAAGTGATGGAAGGCAAACTGGATATGCTGATTCAGCCGATTGTGCAGGAATATCAAGCCGACCAGCTCTCTGCGTTGTCAGAGCAAGATTAATGGACTATCAGCAGTGGCTGTTGTTAACGGCAGCCCGTTTCAGTCAGAGTGACAGCCCCAAGCGCGATGCCGAGATTCTATTGAGTTTTGTCACCGCAAAGGCGCGTACCTATGTGTTGGCTTTCGGTGAAACTAAGCTGACAGCCGATCAGTTACAGCGATTGGAACAACTGGCAACCCGGCGTGAGCAGGGGGAACCCATTGCTTATCTGGTTGGGGAGCGCGAATTCTGGTCATTGCCACTCAGTGTTTCCTCCGCCACTCTTATTCCACGCCCTGACACCGAATGTTTGGTTGAACAGGCGTTGGCGCATCTGCCAGCCACTCCTTGCCATATTTTGGATTTGGGTACCGGTACCGGTGCTATTGCTTTGGCGTTAGCCAGTGAGCGGCCAGATTGTGCTGTGGTGGGTGTGGACATCCAAGCCGACGCTGTTGCACTGGCTCGCCATAATGCAGAAAAGCTGGCCATAGGTAATGTACATTTTCTGCAAAGTAGCTGGTTTGACGCGGTCGACGGACAATTTACGCTGATTGTTAGCAATCCTCCTTATATTGATGCTGATGACCCGCATCTGAACGAAGGTGATGTCCGCTTTGAGCCTCACAGTGCGCTCGTCGCACCTGCCGAAGGGATGGCTTCACTGGACGAGATTATCCGTTGTGCGCCGGCTTATTTAGAGGCGGGAGGCTGGTTAATGTTGGAGCATGGCTGGCAGCAAGCCGATGCAGTACAGAAATTACTTAAAAACGCCGGATTTAGTGCTGTAATGACGCATAAAGATTATGGTAATAATGATCGTGTTACTTTGGGGCAATGGATCGGCTAATTAAGAAGAATCTGATTTTGTGCGGCATTTATTCGGCAACAAATAAAAAAAACGATAAATATTTAACATAGATAAGGAAGCGAGAGTCATGTGGGTTGATTATATCGCCATGAAGTATTTGCATTTACTCACAGTGGTTATCAGTATTACGCTGTTTGTATTACGTTTCTTTTGGAAATGTCGCGGTTCGGCTATGATGGATAAGCGCTGGGTAAAAATAACGCCACATATCAATGATACGTTGCTATTTGTCAGCGGTATTGTACTGATTTTTATCACTGGATTTTACCCTTTCAGTCCGCAAGGAACATGGCTGACTGAAAAGCTGTTTGGCGTTATTATCTATATCCTGCTTGGCTATGTCGCATTAGGTAAGCGAACCCGCAGCCAGAATCGTCGCTGGCTTGCTTTCATACTCGCATTGGGTTGCCTGTATTTGATTGTCAAACTGGCAACAACTAAATTACCACTGCTGATGGGATATCTATGAGTAGCATTGCTGATTTCGAATTTAACAACGCGTCCCTGTGTGATGGGGTGTTATTGGTTACCCAGGAGATTCGACAGAATTTTCCACTGGTTGATGTACGCAACCAATTACAACAGCTCGTTGATGATGCCCGGGCTGCGATGCCCGCCGATCTCAATCAGGATCAGCAATTAGAAGTGCTTATTGATCTGTTTTACCGTAAATGGAAATTTGGCGGTGCTGGTGGCGTTTATCGCCTGTCAGACGCTATCTGGCTCGATAAAGTGTTGGATAAACGCCAAGGGACGCCAGTATCGCTGGGCGTCATTTTCCTGCACATCGCCCATCAACTGGATCTACCTTTGATGCCAGTTATCTTTCCAACTCAATTAATTCTTCGGGCTGATTGGTTAGATGAAGAAATGTGGCTGATTAATCCGTTAAACGGTGAAACACTTAATGAACATATGCTAGAAGTGTGGATTAAGGGCAACCTGGGTTTGAGCGCCGAACTGGAAGATGAAGATCTGGAAGAAGCGGAAAACACCCTGATTGTGCGTAAAATGCTTGATACATTGAAAGCGGCATTAATGGAAGAGAAGCAGATGGAATTGGCATTGCGCGCCAGTGAAGCGGTATTGGCTTTTGACCCCGATGACCCCTATGAAATCCGCGACCGTGGCTTGATTTATGCCCAACTGGATTGCAACCATATTGCCATCTCTGATTTAAGCTATTTTGTTGAACAGTGCCCGGAAGATCCGATTGCTGAAATGATAAAAATGCAGATCCACTCCATTGAGCAACAGCGGGTGACATTGCACTGATCTCTTTTATACCACGGTTGTATGGTAGCCATGTCTTGCGGCATAACCGTGGTAATTAATCTCGATTTACCCTTTATAAAGGTATTAGTATGAAACAGAAAGTGGTTAGCATTGGCGATATCAACGTAGCGAACGACCTACCTTTCGTGCTGTTCGGCGGCATGAATGTGCTTGAGTCGCGCGACCTGGCAATGCGCATTTGTGAACATTATGTCACGGTGACCCAAAAGTTGGGCATTCCTTATGTGTTTAAAGCCTCGTTCGACAAAGCCAACCGTTCTTCAATTCATTCTTACCGTGGTCCCGGTTTGGAAGAGGGGATGAAAATCTTCCAAGAGCTGAAACAGCAGTTTGGTGTCAAAATCATCACCGATGTGCATGAAGCCAGCCAGGCAAAACCGGTGTCCGAAGTGGTTGATGTTATTCAATTACCGGCATTTTTGGCGCGCCAAACTGATTTGGTTGAAGCTATGGCCCGCACTGGCGCGGTTATCAACGTGAAAAAACCGCAGTTTGTCAGTCCAGGGCAGATGGGCAATATTGTCGATAAATTTAAAGAAGCCGGTAATGATCAAGTGATCTTGTGTGATCGCGGCAGTAACTTCGGTTATGACAATCTGGTGGTTGATATGTTAGGTATCAACGTTATGGTCCAGGCGACTGGCGGTCATCCAGTTATTTTCGATGTGACTCATGCATTACAATGCCGTGATCCGTTTGGCGCAGCCTCCGGTGGCCGCCGTGCTCAAGTGGCTGAACTGGCGCGTGCTGGCATGGCTGTTGGTTTGGCAGGGTTGTTTATCGAAGCGCACCCAGAGCCGAACAGCGCCAAGTGTGATGGCCCGTCAGCTTTGCCATTAGACAAACTAGAACCGTTCCTGGTGCAGATGAAAGCTATCGATGATTTGGTGAAGAGTTTCCCGGTGCTGGATACCAGCAAGTAAAAAGTGTTCGCCGGTAATATTTGAATAAAGAAAAGGCAGTGTAGGTAACTACACTGCCTTTTTTGAAAACCGTCATACTCACTCAAAGGGACTAACCTCTTACGCGTAAAGCCTCCAGCGCTTCTGGCAGTGACCCATAAAAACTCAACTTGCCTTCAATGGGCTGCACTCTGGCTCTTGCCAGCGTCTTCAGCGGCTGGAAAGGAATATCCGTGATAACGAGCTGTTGTTGCTCGCCCAGCGCCTCTGTGAAGCGTAGGAACGCATTTAGGCCACCGGCATCCAGAACCGGTACTGCATCCCACTGCAAAATAATGGTTTGATAATTCTCACAACGGCTGAGTAACTCATTAAATATCCGCTCTGCGGCAGCGAAAAACAGTGGCCCGTTCACTCGCAATACCAGCGTATGCTCATCAACAGTCGCGGGTATCTCACTCAGACGCGTCATGCGCGCAATGCGCCGCATAAACAGCAGCGAGGCCAACACAATACCCACCGTGATTGCAATCACCATGTCAAATAATACGGTCAGGCTCATGCACAACAACATCACAATAATGTCATCTTTAGGCGCTCGGCGCAGGAGATCAACGACTTTATGTGCCTCACTCATGTTCCAGGCCACAATCAGTAGCAGAGACGCCATCGCAGCTAAAGGCAGATAAGACAACATCGGTGCCAGTACCAGTAACGCCAGTAAGACCAACAGTGCGTGGATGATGGCTGACACCGGTGAGGTTGCACCTGCGCGAACATTAGCCGCAGAACGAGCAATGGCGGCAGTCGCAGTGATCCCGCCAAAGAATGGTGCAATGATATTCCCCAGTCCCTGACCGACTAACTCACTGTTGGAGTGATGTTTTTGTCCTGTCATACCATCAAGTACGACGGCGCAGAGCAATGACTCAATTGCGCCCAGCATTGCCATAGAAAAGGCTGCGGGCAGTAATGCAGAGAAGGTTGCCCAGTTCAATACAAATGGCTGACTATTGGCGGCAGGTAAATTCCACGGCAAGACAAATTGCGGCAGGATGGGGGGAATACCGTGGCCTTGGGTGCCATCGGCCAGTAAATAGCCAAAGCGTGAGCCGATAGTCGCCACTTGATGATCAAATAGGGATAACACCGCCATGACGGCAGTACCCGCAACCAATGCCGGTAAGTGACCCGGTAACTTTAATTTTAACCGTGGCCAGAGTATTAATACCAGCAGGGTGACGGTTGCAATTAACGTATCACTGAGGTTGATAGTTGGCATTGCTTGAGCCAACGCGGCAACTTTACCAGCATAATTTTCCGGCACTTCTGTCAGGTGCAGGCCAAAGAAATCTTTCACCTGCATGGTGGCAATGGTGATACCAATACCTGAGGTAAAACCGAGGGTGACGGACAGCGGGATATATTCAATCAATCGGCCAAGTCGCCCTAGGCCCATAAATAATAAAAATATACCGGAGATCAGTGTAGCCAGAAGTAAACCCGCTAAACCAAACTGCTGTGATACCGGATAGAGAATAACCACAAAAGCGGCAGTGGGGCCGGATACGCTATAGCGGGAGCCGCCGGTGACCGCAATGACAATACCGGCAATAGCGGAGGTATATAAGCCGTATTGTGGTGGGACACCACTGGCAATAGCCAGTGCCATCGCCAGTGGGATAGCAATGATACCGACAGTGACACCGGCAATTATATCTTTGAGAAGTCTTTGAAGTGTATAGGTTTCTCGCCAGCAAGCGTCAATAAGCGCGCTGAACGGCCTAATGCCGTTAATTCCGTGCGTTTTCATCTAAGGTGCAAACCAAATAAAGAAAAGACAAAATAAATGGCGGGCCAGTAAGGGTCCGTCTCGAGTAGCAGAACACAACGATACGCCAATTAGGTGACTAAGATCTAGATGTATATCAATCTCAGCCGGGAAATTAGATAACTGTCGGTTTTATAAAGAGGGTTAAATGAACGGATTCATGGTGGACCAGTGCATTCCTCCCCTGAATAAATGAAAAGTGGATATTATCCTCACTAGCGCCTTCTTTTAGACCCAAGTATCGGAAATTGAACAATAAGCATCCAAGCCAGGGCTGCATCCTGTGTGCGAAATCGAAAGCGGGTGATTAGGCGACATCTTGTTACATAAATTGAAGGACTGGTCCCATAATTAAATTATTCAGGAATAAAACCTGTCTCACAGCTAAGATTTGAGTTAGAAACTATGACTATTAACCATGCTTAATGTTTAGGATTTCCAATGAATATATTCGACGTAAAACGTTACTTAATGTTAGTTGGCAATAAGACAAACCAATGTCAGCCAAAATTCTCGCTGAGAATTCAAAGGATTAATGCTACGCCATGAGCGAATTAGAATCTCTATCGACACTATACCGAGATGCTTGTGTCACCTATGCGACGCTCTCAATCAGTTATTTTGCCTTAAGTAAGAACAGTGCTTTTTCTTACAATGGGGATGTCTGGAAACGTATTCTATTTGGTGTCGCATCGGGACTGGTTTCACTTTATCTGAATCAGGACCAGTGGGTGATTTCAGGTGCGTTTTTCTATAGTTTCGAGTTGATTCCGATTATTTTGGTCACTTTCTATGGTGGTTGGTTAAGTAGCTTGACAGCATTGCTGATTAATTTTGCTTTCACAGGCTGGTTTACCCTCGACAATATTCTTATAACAATAATATTTATTCCGCTCATACTGTCACGAGTCTGGGAGCGAAAAAGCAATCGTATTTTTTATACCGCAATCCTCGCTATTGCGATTTATCGTATGGTCGTTGCTATATTAGTTGCCCCGCATATTTTGACCTGGGCCCAGGTGATAGTATATCAACTGATTTCCGCGCTCTGTTTGGCTATTTGCTACCATGCACTGAATTTTAAAGAGCGTCATATCTCCGCCTATTTTTCGATGAAAAACCGGGCGAATATTGACAAATTAACTCAGCTAAATAACCGGGCAAGTATTGATTATCGATTAACGGCAATTCACAACAGTCGCCAGGCGTGTGGTTTAATGATTCTGGATCTGGACCATTTTAAGTCGGTGAATGACAGCTATGGTCATGACGGTGGTGATTTACTTCTAACAGAAGTGGGGAAGCTGTTGACGTCAATCATTCGTGATGAGGATTTTGTTGGCCGTTATGGCGGTGAAGAGTTTATTGTTATAACCCGCCGCCATGAACCACAAACGATTAAAGCGGTTGCCGAGCGAATTCTCCAACAAGTTGAGAATCTTGCGGTGGTTTTACCTGACGGACGTAAAATAAAGGCCACCATCTCGATTGGTGCGTCTCTTTATTTGCCTGGAATGTCGATGCTAAAAGCATTAAAAATGACGGATGAAGCACTTTATCAGGCGAAGAAACAAGGGCGCAATCAAGTAGTTTATAGCCGATTAATGCCATTTTCCCCATTGGGAGACCGCATAGATAAAGAGAGGCGTCGCCGTAAGTTGTAGAAACACCTTGGTGGGAGTCACGAAAAAGGCTCTGACTTTCGTCAGAGCCTTTTGCTCGAATATGGCGGTGAGAGAGGGGTTCGAACCCTCGATACACTTACGCGTATACACACTTTCCAGGCGTGCTCCTTCAGCCACTCAGACACCTCACCGTTATGTTACCGCGCTAAGCACGGCAACGGGGCGGTACTATAGGGACCAGCAGGCAGATGGTCAAGCAGTATTTACCCGTTGCCATTCATCTGGTTATTCTGCATGCATATAGCGTAAATCACCGGCAAATTATAAGCAATTAACGCCAATTTTTCGCCTGCAGTGGTGAATCAACCATCACATAATCGGCACCGAGATCTTTAGCTAGTTGATAATCTTTTGCAGAGTTTATGCCAATCAGCAAAATTTTTGCATCTTCGCTCTGCTTGAAACAGTCCATTGCCTGTTGATTCCAAACCAATTGGGTCCGGGTTGTTCCTTTACCCAAGGTGAGTTTCTCCACGACCTTTACATCACGTCTTAATTCAAAGGCATAATGTCTATTCTGGCTGCTAATAAATGAATTGCCCTTGTTTTTGGCTATTATACATTCATCTGCCATCACCGCAGTAGCTAAAATTTTACGGGTTTTATTACGTGTCTCGAATTTACTTATATAATCAGGTAGCGCATTAAGATATTTTTTCTCAGTAGAATAGAAAACAATGCGGTCAGGTGAGAGAATATTTTCTCTCACTTCTGTTATGGCATTCGCTATTATTTTTGGATCTGCATCAGGAGACTTAATATCTATAGTGAATTTTGTTTGTGGGAATGATAATAAAACCTGATGTAATGAGGGGATCTTTACTCCCCATCCGCGGAATTTATACTGATCGTCACTTTTAAAGTGATAGGCCGCATCTAATAACTGTAATTCTTGCCAAGAGTGGTCAGAAACCAGGCCGTTGCCGTCAGTCAATTCGCTCAAATCTTTGGGCCGATAGAGTACTAAAACACCATCTTTACTGAGTTGAACCGAGACCCAAATAATATCAGCGTTATTTGATAACGCTTTACTGATGGCATGTCGAGTGTTTTCTGGGTAATCGGCTGTTCCTGCACGATGAGCAACGATTAACGGCGAGGCTGATAGGGAGTTAACACACAGGGTCAATAGTAAAGAAATAAAATAAAATCGCTTATTTTTCATTTGATACCTCGATATGGGTTATTTCGGATTTATAATATTCCTTATCTTGTAACATGTAATATTGAACTGGAAATAAACCAATTAGTAATAGAGGCATTTAATAAAGTGATTATGTTTATGCCCGTCATACTTAAAGCTGCATGTGCGTTGGCTACGCTCAATAATCTGAATTACTTACAAATGTAAGCCCATCGGGATTAATGAGCCTCACCCTACGGGCTGGCATAAATGCTGTTCAAATCGATTCCCGACCGATTTGTATTTCGTTTGCCGCCTTCCTGCAACTCGAATTATTTAGGGTGTATCTGTCTGAAACGACATTTGGCAGGAAATAAAGCTATCTGAAGGCGAAAAAAAAACGGCAATCGGGTTAACAGGTTCAGCTATGAAACCAGACATGTTATCGATTGCCGCTTCGTTTGTCGTAGAAACCGAGGTTCATCTACAGACTAAATATGGCGGTGAGGGAGGGGTTCGAACCCTCGATACGCTTACACGTATACACACTTTCCAGGCGTGCTCCTTCAGCCACTCAGACACCTCACCGTGTTACAGCTATCAACTACGCTAAACGCGGTCGACCGGCGTAATGTAGGCAAAAGTGTGCCCAGCGTCAACCCTCTTATATTGGCTTTGTTACTGTTTAGCTAAAGTTACAGCAGTTTGCTGATTTCATCGTCATTTCTTGCGGGTAACACTTGCATCTGACCGTTAATCGCGGAAATCTATCAGGTACTTTCGCAAGGAGCTGGCAAATAATGAATATTATTTTTTATCACCCGTTTTTTGAAGCAAAACAGTGGTTGTCAGGCATACAATCTCGTTTGCCCACGGCGAAAATCAGGCAGTGGCGACGTGGTGATACACAACCGGCGGATTATGCTCTCGTCTGGCAGCCACCACAGGAAATGCTCGCCAGACGTGTTGAACTGAAAGGCATTTTTGCTTTAGGGGCGGGGGTCGATGCTATTTTGGATCAAGAGCGCCGCTCTCCGGGCACATTGCCAACCGGAGTGCCGTTGGTACGATTGGAAGACTCTGGTATGTCATTGCAAATGCAGGAGTATGTGGTAGCCAGTGTATTGCGATATTTCCGCCGAATGGATGAGTATCAACTGCAACAACAGCAGAAAGTGTGGCAACCGCTGGAGCCGCATCAGCATGATAAATTTACCATAGGTATTCTTGGGGCGGGGGTATTAGGTAAAAGCGTGGCCCACAAATTGGCTGAGTTTGGTTTTACCGTGCGTTGTTGGAGCCGTACACCAAAACAGATTGAGGGTATAACCAGTTTTGCCGGCAAAGAGAAACTATCGACTTTCCTGCAAGGGACAGAATTATTGATTAATTTGCTGCCCAATACGCCCGAAACTGTTGGTATCTTGAACCAATCGCTGTTTTCACAATTGAATGCTAACGCTTATGTGATCAATATTGCGCGTGGTGCACATTTATTGGAGCGTGATCTATTAACTGCAATGAGTGTTGGGAGCGTCGCAGCGGCGACATTGGATGTATTTGCTGAGGAACCCTTACCGTCAATGCATCCTTTCTGGAGTCACCCACGCATCACTATTACACCGCATATTGCAGCGATAACCCTGCCGGAGATAGCGATGGATCAGGTAGTTGCCAATATTCAAGCCATCGAAGCGGGGAGAGTGCCAGCGGGCCTGGTCGATGTGGTACGAGGTTACTGATTTACATACTGACTCGGTTCGATGAGATATAGCGATAGCCCTGCAAGTAAGGGCTTTTAGCGCTGTTGATGAGAAGAATTCCTGCTATCATTAGCAGTCTATGCTTTACCTGCAAAAAAGCCATCCTGCCTTAAAAGACTTTGTGGAGTAGTCATGTATCCTGTTGATTTACATATGCATACCATCGCCAGCACCCATGCTTACAGCACCCTGCACGATTACATTGCCGAAGCTAAGTTAAAAAATATTAAGCTGTTTGCCATTACTGACCATGGCCCGGATATGGCTGATGCCCCGCATTACTGGCACTTTATGAACATGCGTGTCTGGCCACGGTTGGTAGATGGTGTGGGTATTTTGCGCGGTATTGAGGCCAATATTAAGAATTTGGACGGTGATATCGATTGTACCGGCCCGATGCTTGATGCCATCGACCTGCTAATTGCCGGCTTCCATGAACCTGTATTCCCGCCTCAAGACAAAGCCGCCAATACTCAGGCAATGATTGCGGCCATGGCACAGGGGAATGTGCACATCATCAGCCATCCCGGTAACCCTAAATATCCTGTTGATATTCCAGCTATTGCTGATGCAGCGGCAAAATACAATGTGGCGCTGGAGTTGAATAACTCGTCCTTTACGCATTCACGCAAGGGCAGCGAAGCGAACTGCCGGGCGATTGCCGAAGCGGTCCGTGATGCCGGTGGCTGGTTGGCATTAGGTTCTGACTCCCATATTGCCTATTCATTGGGGATTTTCGAACATTGTGAGCGGATTATTGCTGAGGTGAATTTCCCGCCAGACCGTATTTTGAATGTTAGCCCGCGCCGGTTACTGAATTACCTTGAGCAACGTGGCCGCCCGGTAATCCCTGAGTTGGCTGATTTATAATATAAAGTATGTGACATTGTCACTTGTGGTTTAAATATTTATAAGAAACAGGAAGATGTAAATGAATGATTTCTCTCTGGTGTGCCGGGTTCTTGGGTCACTATTTTATCGCCAACCACAAGATCCGCTACTGGCCCCCCTTTTTGCGCTGATAAGTCAGGGTAAATTAGAGCAGCACTGGCCACTGGAACAAGGTGAGCTGCTGACGCGTTTGCAACAAGAGTATCAGCCACAGGCGGTGGCCGCTGATTATAACGCGTTGTTCGTCGGCGACGATGGTAGCGTGTCACCTTATGGCAGCGATTATGACGATGCTTGCCCAGAAGCTGAGGTCAGAGCGTTTTTGCAACAACGAGGGATGCCGCTGGGCGATGGGCCAACTGATCATTTTGGCGGGTTATTATTGGCTGCCTCTTGGCTGGAAGACCAGGCCGCAGAGGATGAGATTGCGGCTCAAACCGCACTGTTTAACGACTATTTACTGCCCTGGTGTGGTCGCTTTCTCGGCAAAGTAGAGGCCCACGCTAACACCGGCTTTTATCGGACGTTGGCTCAGTTGAGCCGCGAAGCGTTACAGGCAATGTGGGATGAGTTGTCTGAAGATACTCTGCCGACTTAAGTAACCCTGGTTGGATTAATGAGCCTCATTCTTTGAGGCTCACACTGCGAGCTAGCATAAATACTGTTCAAACCGGTTCCCGACCGATTTGTCATTCGTTTACTGCAACGCCAATGACATTTGGTATCAGTGACGATGCAGCAGACGATAGCCTGTAAACCTCGCAGTGCAGCTAGTCATTCAGTGGGATGACTAACTGGCCTGGTTTCACTTCTAAACCTTTTGCCAGCTTTTTCGCCATCCCTTCAGCTTTACTCTTTTCACTGTCCAACACATAGACCGGTTGCTGATCAAAGTAGGATTTCAACGACTGATTCAGATAAGGGGTCAGTGCTTTCATCACTGAATCCATTTTTTCCGGCTTAACGGTATAATCAGTCAATTCCATATCTTTTAGGAAGATAGCGCCTTTCTCACGATCGAATATCGGTTGCGCTTTTAGTGTCAGCGTCATATCCGCACTTTGTGGGCCAAGGATCGAGGTAATGTCTACTTTGGCATTACCGGTTAAGGTCACTTTACCAGGCTCAGTACGGCCAATCTGGCTCTGCAATTGCGTCAAGATAATGTGGGCGTCAACCAGACCGGGTATGCCAATCTGCTTTTCATAGTTATTGTGTTTTTGCAGATATTCATTGATTTCCTGTTCGCTCAATGTGTATTGAGTTAATTGGTTACAGCCGACCAGTGTCGTGGTCACAATCAGCGCAGCAGCGCCCCACATTAATGTCTTCATCAAAACCTCATAGCAATATTTACTAAACAAACCAGATGGCGCATCACATCAAACCAGACAAACAGGCCAATAGTAACCGGTTAATCCACTGTTTTGTATTATTAACCCTATTTGTTCAACCAGGGTTCAGGATTGCGGACAATAATGCGGCGGTGGGGGGCATCTGCCAATCGGATAACCCCGAATCAACGTTGGTTTGAAAAGAGAATAAAAAGATGCCAGAGAGGCTTGGCGACTCTGGCGCTAGTGCTAACGACAGAATAGTGCTAGCTGCCGCTTAGCATGGCAGACTCGATACGGCGCTGATTAAACTGCCAGTAAAGCCCGGCCAGCGTAATTACCCCAATAACGCCCAGCAGGAACCAGGGTAACTCCGGCATTTCCAGCGTTCGGCCAGTATCGTACATCCAGCCGCCACCGGTATAGCCTAATGCGCCGCCCAACGCTAGCCCCAGACGGCTAAAGCCCATATAGCTGCCACGTGCGCGCGAGTCGGCCAGCGAAGCCCCCAGGGTTTCACGTGCGGGTTCAGCGATAATTGAACCTGTATAGAAGAAGCAAATGAACATAAACAGTGTTTGCAGGTGGGAAATCAAGCCGATCGGAAACAGGCTTAATGTCATGATTAATAGCCCAAACATGAGGCGCTGTTCGAGGCGAAAACGTTTCTCGCTCCAGCGAGCAAGTGGGTAAAGCAATGTCAAAGAAAGCGCGGCCTCAATGGCGTACATCCATTTAACGGCAGCAGGAGACCCCGCAATCTCATTTACCACGATCGGCAGCATGAGCATCACCTGTACCGACAGCATGTAATAGCCTGTTAGCGTCAGGACATAAGTTACAAAGCGGCGATCACGTAGCACCCGCATTAAACCTTCTTTCATTGGCGCACGCACGGTGGAAATGCGATACGCGGGCAGCAACCAAAGGTTCCAGCCTGCCGCCAAAATGAAGATTACCGCGCCAGTCCAACAGACAAAATGGAAGTCGTATTGCAGCAACCAACTGCCGATTAATGCGCCGATCACCGCACCTGCACTGTCTTGCATCATCAGCAGGGAGTAAAAACGGCCACGTTCATGGGGGCGGGTTAATTTGATAACCAAAGCGGTACGCGGCGGATCAAATAGGGTGCCACCTAAGCCAGATAGCGCACAAGCCAGCAGGAGTATCCAAGGTTCATCGGCCATTGCCATAAATGCAAAGCCCGCAGCCCGCATCAGCATACCGGTAACAATCATTGGCTTGGCACCGAAACGGTCGGCAATGGCACCACCAAAGATGCCTAACCCTTGTTGGACAAGTTGCCTTAGTCCCAAGGCCAGGCCAACGAGCACCGCAGCCCAACCCAGTTGATCGACAAATCGGATAGAGATGAGTGGGAAGACAACGAAAAAACCCAACACAACTAATAAGTTATCAAGCAATAAAAAATACTTACCCAAGCTCCGAGCTTGCGATACCAAGGCCATGCTTCACCGTCAGAAATTAAATATGGAGGGAATAAAAACACGCTTATAGTTTGTACCCAAATTGATAGAAACGATAGGGGGTAGATTGATAATATTTTTTTATCGTCAATACGTTACCTCATCGATTATTCATAATAAAATGCTTATTCACCGCTTTAACCAGGTGATTTCATTGTGTCCTCGTGTGCAAAGTTTGCAAGGGCGGTTTTACGCAGGGTATGGGCAACAGGTATATTGAAGTAAAAGATTGTCGCTAAATTAAGTACAGAGTGCAGCCCAAGGGGAGCAGATGTTCGGCTATCATTCAGCAACACCTAAAATACGCCTGACGACGGACCGCATGTCATTGCGGTTGGTTCATGAACGTGATGCCTACCGCATGGCGGAGTATTATGCTGAAAATCAGGTATTTCTCAAACCATGGGAACCCGTGCGCGATCAAAGTCATTGCATGCCCTCCGGTTGGCAGGCGCGGCTGGGTATGATCATGGAGCTACAAAAGCAGGGGAGCGCCTACTACTTTATTCTGCTGGACCCAGAAGAGAAAGAAGTGCGCGGAGTGGCTAACTTTAGCAATGTACTGCGAGGTTCGTTCCATGCCTGTTTTCTGGGTTATTCATTAGGTGAGCGCTGGCAGGGTCAGGGTTTAATGTTTGAAGCGTTGCAGCCGCTGATTCGCTATATGCAGCGGCAGGAACGGATGCACCGTATCATGGCTAATTATATGCCGCACAATCATCGCAGTGGCAACTTACTGACACGCCTTGGATTTGAGCGTGAAGGTTACGCCAAGGATTATTTACTGATTGATGGTCAGTGGCGCGACCATGTGCTGACTGCTTTGACTAATAAAGAATGGACGCCAACTCGCTGAGGTCAGGATGAAACACAGTTTAAATGCACAGGAAGCCAGAGTTATTGGCTGTTTGCTAGAAAAACAAGTGACAACACCGGAGCAATATCCGATGTCGCTCAATGGCGTGACCGTCGCCTGTAACCAAAAAACCAACCGCGAACCGGTGATGGAGTTATCCGATTCGGAAGTCCAGCAGACACTGGATTTCTTGCTGAAAAAACACCTTATTCGCACCCAGAGCGGTAACCGAGTAATGAAGTACGAGCACCGTTTTTGCAACTCGGAATTTGGCAACCTAAAGTTCTCCCCTGCTGAGTTGGCGGTGATTACCACACTATTATTGCGTGGTGCACAAACACCGGGAGAGTTGCGTACTCGCACTAACCGGATGTATGAGTTTGCCGATGTTACTGAAACAGAAGAGGTATTGAACCAACTGGCCATCCGCGAAGATGGGCCATTTGTGGTGCGTTTAGCCCGTGAGCCGGGTAAACGTGAAAGCCGCTTTATGCATCTTTTTAGTGGTGATGTGGCCCCGGCCTCGGCAATAGCAGAGAGTGCTGAAGGGGAAAGCAGCGCCCTTGAGGAGAGAGTTGCCCAACTTGAACGGCAAGTGGCCGCACTGACACGTCGGTTGGATGAAGTATTGATTCAGTTGGATGATTAATAAGGATCCTATGAAAAAGCTACGTATTGGTATTGTCGGTTTGGGCGGTATTGCACAAAAGGCCTATTTACCTATTTTGACTCAAGCACGGGACTGGCAACTGGTTGGTGCGTTCTCCCCCAATCAAATCAAAGCACAACCTGTGTGTGACAGCTATCGGATGCGCTATTTTTCTCGATTAGATACGTTAGCTGCTGAATGCGATGCTATTTTTGTTCACAGCAGTACTGCCAGCCATTTTAAGGTGGTCAGTGAACTGTTGCAGGCCGGGATTCATGTTTATGTCGATAAGCCGCTGGCCGAAACACTCGAGCAATCCGAACAATTGATAGCACTGGCCGCGAAACGGCACTTGGCACTGATGGTCGGGTTTAACCGACGTTTTGCTCCGCTATACCAACAACTGAAACAACAAGTCATCCACCCGGCATCGCTGCGGATGGAGAAACATCGCCAGAACAGTGTGGGGCCGAATGATCTGCGCTTTACCTTGCTTGATGATTATCTGCATGTGGTGGATACCGCTCTGTGGCTTGGTGGCGAAGCGGCAAAGCTCCTGAGTGGAACGCTTCAGACAAATGCGTTGGGACAGATGCTGTATGCAGAACACCATTTTCAAGCGGGCAATGGTCTGATAACTACCAGTATGCACCGCCACGCAGGGACCCAGCGGGAAAGCGTGCAAGCCGTCAGTACGGCTGTCTGTTATCAGGTTAGTAATATGAGCCACTGGCAGCAGGAGTCGGATGGGCAGGTGATAAGTTTGCCGGTAGCCAGTTGGCAAACCATCTTAGACCTGCGAGGCTTTACCGGTGCAGTGCATCATTTTATTGATGCAGTCAGCAACCAAACGGCACCACAAGTTTCGGGCGACGAAGCTATTTATGCGCAGCGAATGATAGAGCAAATTTTACAGCAGGATACTGTTCAATAAGTCAATAATGCAGATCAAAATGGCGCAAAAAGCGGGCTAAGTCAGTAATTTGTTACACCTTGCGATGGATATTCATCGCCGGATACGTAGACTGGCGGCGGTGTTCACACCGTTTCAGGGGCACTTTAATTTCGGTACCTCAACCATTGGGTAGAAGCGACGCCTGCTAATTGCAGGCGTTGATATTTACGGCGAATTAAAAACAGATCGGAAAACAGATCAGAACCCCATATCAGACAACCTATGAATCTACTGAAATCACTGGCAGCCGTCAGTTCCATGACCATGTTTTCCCGCGTATTAGGCTTTGCCCGTGATGCGATAGTGGCGCGGGTTTTTGGTGCCGGGATGGCAACGGATGCCTTCTTTGTGGCATTTAAATTGCCTAATCTATTGCGGCGGATATTCGCGGAAGGGGCATTCTCACAGGCTTTTGTCCCCATACTGGCCGAATATAAAAGTCAACAGGGCGAGGAGGCAACCCGCACTTTCATTGCTTACGTCTCTGGTCTGTTAACGCTGATACTGGCGGTAGTGACCGTATTGGGGATGTTGGCCGCGCCTTGGGTGATTTTTATTACGGCTCCCGGCTTTACTGATACACCTGATAAGTTTGCGTTAACCTCCGCGCTGCTGCGAGTGACTTTCCCTTATATTCTGCTAATTTCGCTGGCCTCCTTAGTGGGGGCGATCCTTAATACCTGGAATCGTTTTTCTATTCCTGCTTTTGCGCCCACTTTCCTTAATATCAGCATGATAGGTTTTGCGCTGTTTGCCGCACCCTATTTCAATCCACCAGTCATGGCGCTGGCCTGGGCGGTGGTGGTCGGCGGGGTACTGCAATTAGGCTATCAGCTCCCTCATCTGAAGAAGATTGGTATGTTGGTGCTGCCACGGTTATCACTGCGTGATGCAGGGGTCTGGCGGGTTATGCGCCAAATGGGGCCGGCGATCCTCGGCGTATCAGTCAGCCAAATCTCTTTGATTATTAACACCATTTTTGCTTCATTCTTGGTGTCAGGTTCCGTTTCCTGGATGTATTACGCTGACCGTTTGATGGAGTTTCCGTCGGGGGTGCTGGGTGTGGCGCTTGGCACGATTTTATTGCCCTCACTGGCAAAAAGTTTCTCCAGTGGCAATCATGATGAATATTCCCGACTAATGGATTGGGGACTAAGGTTATGTTTCCTATTGGCGTTGCCAAGTGCCGTTGCATTAGGGATTTTAGCTAAACCGTTGGTGGTGTCATTATTCCAATACGGTAAATTTAGTGCTTTTGATGCGGCAATGACGCAACGTGCGTTAGTGGCCTATTCCATTGGTTTAATGGGGCTGATTGTAGTGAAAGTGTTGGCACCCGGTTTTTACTCGCGTCAGAATATTAAAACGCCGGTGAAAATTGCTATTATCACACTGATATTGACCCAGGTAATGAACCTGATATTCATCGGACCGCTCAAGCATGCTGGGTTATCACTCTCTATTGGGTTGGGGGCTTGCCTTAATGCCAGCTTGTTATATTGGCAGCTCCGTAAACAGAAAATATTCCAGCCACAACCGGGTTGGGCCGTATTTCTAACCAAGCTGGTTATCGGTGTTGTGGTGATGTCGGCCGTGTTGCTGGGGCTGCTCTGGGTGATGCCTGCGTGGGATGTGGGGGGGATGGCCTATCGCTTGTTACGGTTGTCTGCTGTCGTTGCCGCCGGGGTGATTGCCTACTTTGCCGCGCTGGCATTACTCGGATTTAAAGTTCGGGATTTTGCCCGGAGAACGTCCTGAGTCAATCAATCAAG
>NZ_JAZGQE010000250.1:0-4984 GCF_048593885.1 Yersinia sp. 1252 StPb PI
GCAGCATGTCTGGGGAACATGACTTAGATAAACTTCAACTTCGATATAAAGAAATTGAGAAACTGATAGAGTCTTATGACAAAGAAATAATCATGAATATGGGGTCATTGCCTGAGTTAAATAATAGCCTGGTTATTGTGTGCAAAACAAGTCCTAATGCCTTGGCGTTGATAAACTCTCTGCTGCTAGAATTATCAAATAAGCATGACACGCTTTGGACACGATTCGTGAATGCTATTGCTTCAGTCCTTTTCCCTGATTTATCCCAAGATTACAAAAATGTAAATATGCAGTCAGCAAAAGATTTATTAGAGTTAAAAGGGCTAATTACTGAATTAAGGAAATATGCGGGTTATGACCAAGTGGCGCAAGCAAATTGGCTCTATGGACTGGTTACTCAGATATTCGTTAAGGGCACACCAGCCCAATACCCTTTCGACCCTCTCAATATATTATCCCCGGATCGTAAAGTTTGGTTAGCGCTGCAAAAGGAATGGCCTGTGCTGATAAAGCCTAAATCCACTGAACCAGAAGCTGCTCAATAGTTGAATCAAGATAAACTGCCGTTTCCGCACTTTGTTGTCGTGGCAGTTCGCGGTAAACTGGGGCTAAGTTTTGGCTCACTCATCAGGAAGCACTATGCATTGCCCGTTTTGTGCCGCTGTGGATACTAAAGTCATTGACTCCCGTCTGGTGAGCGATGGTTCGCAAGTGCGCCGCCGCCGCCAGTGTTTAGATTGTAATGAACGTTTTACCACTTTTGAAGTGGCAGAACTGGTGTTGCCGCGCGTGGTTAAAAGTGATGATGTGCGCGAACCCTTCAACGAAGATAAATTACGGCGTGGCATGCTGAAAGCATTAGAAAAGCGTCCGGTTAGCTCTGATGATGTCGAAACAGCAATAAGTCATATCAAATCCCAATTGCGCGCCACGGGCGAGCGGGAAGTTCCGACGAAAATGGTGGGTAACCTGGTAATGGAAGCCCTCAAACGGCTCGATAAAGTGGCCTATATTCGCTTCGCCTCGGTCTATCGTAGCTTTGAAGACATTCGTGAATTCGGTGAAGAAATTGCCCGTTTGCAGGATTAATTCGCGTCAAATGGTTATTTAGCGAGGGTCGCGCAGCCATAAAGCGGCGCAATAAACGGAAGGAAAGCCATGCAGACTGATGAGTTCTATATGGCCCGCGCTTTTGAACTCGCGCGGTTAGGGCGGTTTACTACCTCGCCAAACCCAAATGTTGGGTGTGTATTGGTGCGTGATGGTGAAATTGTCGGCGAAGGGTATCATTTGCGAGCCGGAGAGCCACACGCCGAAGTACATGCATTACGCATGGCGGGTGAGAAAGCGCGTGGTGCAACGGCTTATGTCACCCTTGAGCCTTGTAGTCACCACGGGCGCACGCCGCCTTGTGCGGATGCACTGGTGGCCGCTGGTGTAACCCGAGTCGTGGCGGCCATGCAGGACCCCAATCCGCAAGTTGCCGGGCGCGGGTTATATAAATTGAAACAGGCCGGGGTTGCAGTCGACCACGGTTTGATGTTGGCGGAAGCTGAAGCCGTGAATCTTGGTTTCCTAAAGCGGATGCGTACCGGTTTTCCTTATTTGCAATTGAAAATGGCGGCATCATTAGATGGACGTACCGCGATGGCCTCGGGTGAAAGCCAGTGGATTACGTCGCCACAGGCACGCCAGGATGTGCAGCGTTTTCGGGCTGAGAGTTCGGCGATTCTCAGTACCAGTGCCACCGTAATAGCGGATGACCCTTCGCTCACGGTGCGCTGGTCGGAGTTAGATGCCCAAACGCAAGCCTTGTATCCCCAAGATTCGCTGCGCCCACCGGTTCGGATTATATTGGATAGCCATAACCGTGTAACGCCTGAACACAAAGTGACACAACAAAATGGCCCATGCTGGCTGGCGCGGGTTGAGGCGGATCAGCAGCCATGGCCAGATAATGTCGAGCAGTTATTGTTACCTCGCCATGGTAATGGTGTGGATTTGGTATTATTGATGATGCAACTTGGCAAGCGGCAAATTAACTCAGTGTGGGTTGAAGCCGGGCCACAACTGGCAGGCGCACTATTACAGGCCGGTGTGGTTGATGAGTTAATTCTGTATATCGCGCCAAAACTGTTGGGTAGCGATGCCCGCGGATTGTGCCAGTTGGCTGGATTAACGCATTTAGCACAAGCCCCTGAATTTGTCTTCAGTGATGTACGTCAGGTGGGGCCAGACTTACGTTTGCGTTTGAAACCGAAGTATTAATTGAATTTTCCGGCAGAATTTCCCGAAGCTCAATCATCGTCTTGCCAAGCGTTTTGTAAATGCGCAGGGGCGGGGCGTGAAAGAATATGATAGAATCCGCCCCCCTGCGGGGTATGAACCCATATTGAGGAAAGCTATGAACGTTATCGAAGGTGTTGTTGCTACTCCTAATGCCCGCGTGGCGATTGCAATTGCGCGTTTTAACAACTTTATCAACGACAGTCTGCTGGAAGGTGCAATTGATGCCCTGAAGCGCATTGGTCAGGTAGCTGATGACAACATTACTGTTGTTTGGGTACCGGGTGCCTATGAGTTGCCGCTGGTTGCCAATGTATTAGCAAAAACAAATCGTTACGATGCGGTAATTGCGCTGGGTACGGTTATCCGTGGGGGAACTGCGCACTTTGAATATGTTGCTGGTGAAGCGAGTTCTGGCTTGGCAAGTGTAGCCATGAATAGCGATATTCCAGTCGCTTTCGGTGTGCTGACCACAGAAAGTATTGAGCAGGCAATTGAGCGTGCTGGTACTAAAGCGGGTAATAAAGGTGCAGAAGCTGCCCTGACCGCACTTGAAATGATTAATGTAATCAAAGCTATTAAAGGCTGAATTTAGTTAAGGGGAATTCCGTGAAACCTGCTGCTCGTCGCCGCGCTCGTGAGTGCGCTGTTCAAGCGCTTTACTCTTGGCAGTTGTCTAAAAACGACATCGCTGATGTTGAATTACAGTTCCTGTCGGAGCAGGATGTCAAAGATGTAGACATCTCCTATTTTCGCGAATTGCTGTCAGGGGTCGCAGTTAATGCCACATCTTTGGATGCGTTAATGACACCTTTTCTTTCCCGCCAGCTCGAGGAATTAGGTCAGGTTGAAAGAGCTATTCTGCGTATTGCACTGTTTGAACTGAGCAAACGTAATGATGTCCCTTATAAAGTGGCAATCAATGAAGCTATCGAACTGGCCAAAACTTTCGGTGCGGAAGATAGTCACAAGTTCGTAAATGGCGTGCTGGATAAAGTAGCTCCGACAGTACGTAAAAAGAAATAATATACCCAAAGTCATTGGCAGCGCTAACACCGCGTCAAGTGAAGAGGGATATGATTAAGGCCGGGAACCGGCCTTAATCATATATCGGTAAACACTCCTGGAATTGTATTATGGCATGTGGCGAATTTGACCTCATTGCCCGCTACTTTGACCGGTTTAGAAGTAATCGCCGGGATGTAGAGCTGGGTATTGGAGACGACTGCGCACTTCTCACCGTGGCAGAAAAACAGCTGTTGGCCATCAGTACGGATACACTGGTGTCGGGCGTTCATTTCCTACCGGATATCGATCCGGCCGATCTTGGTTACAAATCTTTAGCGGTAAACCTTAGCGATTTAGCTGCAATGGGTGCCGATCCTGCCTGGTTATCTCTTGCTTTAACCCTACCCAATGTAAATGAAGACTGGTTGCAGGCATTCAGTGATAGCTTATTTGATCAACTTAACTATTACGGTATGCAACTGATTGGTGGTGATACTACTCGTGGGCCATTGAGTCTAACGCTGACCATTCAAGGTTTGGTACCGGAAGGGCGGGCATTGACCCGAGCCGGTGCGCGAATTGGTGACTGGATTTATGTTACCGGTACGCTAGGTGACAGTGCCGCAGGACTGGCGATTTTGCAAAATGCGTTGCGAGTTGATAACGAAGCCGATAGGTCTGCATTAATTCACCGTCATCTGCGGCCACAGCCACGGGTGCTGCAAGGGCAGGCATTGCGCGACCTTGCCAGCTCTGCCATTGATATTTCCGACGGGCTGATTTCTGATCTGCAACATATCCTGAAAGCGAGCAATTGTGGGGCGCGTATTGAGTTGGATGCATTGCCTTACTCTGATGCGCTAACACGTCAGGTTGACGCTGAACAGGCTCTACGCTGGGCGTTGAGTGGTGGTGAAGATTATGAGTTGTGCTTTACCGTACCTGAGATAAACCGTGGTGCACTGGATGTCGCTCTCAGTAATACCGGCGCAGGCTATACTTGTATTGGGCAGGTAGGCCCGCAATCGGAAGGTGTTAAATTCTTCCGTGAAGGTAAGGCAGTACAACTGGATTTTCGTGGTTTTGATCACTTCTCAACAGGTAAATCCCATGGATGAAGCCAAACGCCGTTTGCGGTTAACCAATCCTTGGCATTTGCTGGCCACCGGCTTTGGTAGTGGTTTATCACCATGGGCACCCGGTACCATGGGGTCAATTGCGGCAATCCCATTCTGGCTGCTATTGATCCAGCTCCCATGGCAGCTTTATTCTTTGGCTGTAATGTTCAGCATCTGCATTGGTGTCTACATTTGTCATCGTACCGCCAAAGATATGCAGGTTCATGACCATGGCAGTATCGTTTGGGATGAATTTGTCGGCATGTGGATAACCCTGATGGCATTGCCCGTCAATCATTGGCAATGGGTCGCTGCGGGTTTTGTCGCGTTCCGAGTTTTTGATATCTGGAAGCCTTGGCCGATTCGCTGGTTTGATCGCAATGTCCATGGTGGCATGGGGATCATGATCGATGACATTATTGCCGGGGTGATTGCGGCGGCGATTATCTTTGTTATCGGGCACTATTGGCCAATTGATTTATTCTACTAATACCCGTCATCTTTCAAATTGCAGGTGCGTTGGCTGCATTCGCTTACCCGAATCACTGACTCATGTCAGCTCATCGGGATGC
>NZ_JAZGQE010000251.1:0-4963 GCF_048593885.1 Yersinia sp. 1252 StPb PI
AGTGTCGTTGCTATCTCCCTTGCTTCATTCCCTGCTATTGCCAGAATGTTTTCAGGCTTCTCAATCTCGGCAAACTCCAGCAACCGACAGAACTTGCTCAACATGCTGTCCTTGCCTGATATCCAGCGGCTTATCTGGCACCGGTCAACACCTACATGCCTAGCGGCTTCCAGTTGGCCCTTGCTGCTGATGCCATTCATAACCTGTACTTCCAATTCAATTGCGTTAGTGCGTTTCTGTGCACGTTCCATTGCGTACTCTTCCCTTGTTAGATGTTGTTACGTGACAAAGCTGTGAGCTTGTCACTTTGGTGTGCTCCGCAAGCGGCAGAGCTGGCCTGATTGTGTAAAGAGCGGTAGTGCTTAAGCTGCTTTCTTTGGTTTACTGCGTAATGGCGCGAAAACTATGTCTTCCTTGGTTACCGGCTTTGGTGACCTGAAAGTCATTGTTGCGTTTGATATATCTTTTGCTTTATCAGCTGACGCTCTACGGAATCCGTAAGCGAGCTGATCAAGATAACCAGTTGATGTATCTGCGATGGCTGCAAGCTTCTCCCACTTTTCCTGGTCTGCTTGCTTGCGCCAGCGCAGTAGCTCATTAACTTCCAAGCTGTCATCGTTTAATGTTGTGTTCATAATTGCTCCCTTTGCTAATGACTCAGGGCAATATTAGCTCAACGCTAAATTTACTGCAAGAACGACTTTAGCTCTGTGCATATTTATCTCGGAGCTAAATAATGGGATCATTTGTGCATGGACATAAAAGACATTAGGCGCAACAACCTGCGCTACCAACAAAACAAGGCTATGGCACGTGGCCTAACTAAAGAGCAGTTCGCTGTGAGTTGCGGCACCTCTGCGTCTACATTAAGTCAGATACTTGGAGGGAAGGCTGGGAGGAATCTTGGGGATGATCTAGCTCGTAAAATAGAAAAAAACATTAATCTTCCAAGAGGATGGCTTGATTTAGTTCATCCAGAAGAGCACGTTAATGGCGATCAGGCTCGTATCGTTGGTGAAATAGAACCTTGGGATAACGATACCCCCGTCGATGACGATGAAGTTGAAGTCCCGTTCCTTAAGTCGGTTCAACTAGCCGCTGGTTCTGGGTGTGTTTTTCAGGAAGACCATAACGGGTTCAAATTGCGATTCGCGAAATCAACCCTTCGACGTCTTGGTGTCCAATACGAAAATGCTGTATGCGTTGATGTTATTGGTAATAGCATGGAACCAGTGCTTCCAGACGGTGCCACGGTTGGCGTAGATATGGGGTCTAAGGACATTAAAGATGGCAAAATGTATGCCATTGAATATGGAGATCTACTTCGGGTTAAGTTGCTTTATGCGCAGCCTGGAGGAAAGGTTAAAATTCGCAGCTACAATAGCGACGAATACGAAGATGAGATAATGCCAAATCAAGAAGTTAGGGTTATTGGCAAGGTTTTTTGGTCTTCAGTAACTTATTAATCATCATTATTCATACATCTAACCCGCTTCGGCGGGTTTTTTATTGCCTAAATTTTCTCACAGCTAAAATCCACGCTAATTTTAATTCCCTTACCATTCATAAATTTAGCAATTAACGCTAAATTATTTAGCAGCATGCTATTGCGTTAATTTTAGCATGGTGCTAATTTTACCCCATCGAAACGAAACATCGATGCGGCAGACAGGAATCACTCGCCGCGCCAGTCAGGACGACAGGCTGCTCATTAACAAAGCGAGGGACGATAGCAGAGATGCTTACCTCGTGACGGACTTCTACCGCCGCTTGCGGTAGACCAAAGAGAAGTTGGCTTTGCACCTTAGTAGCTCAGGAGAGCGAGTAAGACCAGTGAGTCGGCAAGGGAATTCGAACCGCACGTAGAACAAGGCGTGTATCAGAGATGGCAACAACAACGGCAGATGCATCTCTCGAGTGTCATAGGCAAATAGACTGGGTAAGAGTGCAAGGCTAGTGGATTTACCACTACCCATGAATCCGTGGGTTTTGGCAAAACCACTAATTGAGGGCATTAAAATGACAATGAAATACTCGACAGTAAAATGCACCAAATCCACTAATGCGGCTAATTTTGCAGAGGGTAAATCTTATCGTATGTTCCACGCTTCGCACGACGACGTTATAGAAACAACAGACGGTCGAGCATTTGGCATTACCGCTCAGCTTGAACACGCTACATCACACGGCAGCTTCCAATTCCAACTGGTTGGAGAATACAACAGAGATGAGTGATTTTACCGCTGCCCTTATACGTGAGGGCTTTGGTAAGACCACCGGAGGTAACCATGATTCAGATAATCACCAAGCGTAAGAAAGATAACGCCAAGTCTCGTCGTTGCCGCCAACGTGGTGAGCACTACGCAGCATATAAGGCCGAGTGCGATGAAAGTCGTGCAATGGCAAGCCGAATTGAAGCGGCATTCACAAAGCTCTCTGAGGGCTGCACATCGAGGGTATACAAAGCAACGATGCCGGTACCGGTTCGCAGCAGTGAGCAGCCAAGCGCGGACAATATATGTTTGCCTGAAGTAGCTAAGTTTGCAGCAGGCTTCCGTAAGAGTGAGAGCGTTACGGCGCGGTAGAATTAACTACCGCGATAAATTCAGCCTTTGGGTTTAGGCGGTTTTGGTGTTGGGCGAGGAATAGCGTGGTTAGGGGTTATATCTCTACGGGTCATCATCGATCCTTCGAGTGGTTCACCGGCGCGGATTATCTCCAGCAAACCATGCAATAAAACGCTTAGTCCGAGACAGGTGAGGGTCTTGATCTTCTGGGTATTCCTTTCTGATATTTGTCCTCACCAAGGATATGTCAGAAAGTATGAACCATGGTTTAAGGTCGTTATCTTCCAGCTCAACAAGCTTATCTAGCAATTCATCATCAGAATAACGACTTTCAAGAGTTAGGAGCTTTAAATACTCCCTGCTCTGTCGCGACGAATGCTCTGATGATTTTGCATACTGATAAGTCATTTGTATCGCCGTTAGAACTGCCACTGCCAAACCATACCAAAAGACTCCACGGACTCCGGAAAAGACAGCAGAACCAAGAACGAGAAGAGCTAAGGAAATAAGTTTATCTATTCGCCACGTTAGCGTGCTGAATAGATGTTCAAAATTATATGAGTACTCAATTCTATAAAGCAGTTCTTCTCTGTCCATTTGTTTCCTAATTTTATTGTTTGCTGCCTGGCGGCTTTGGTGTTGCTGGCTTCGGCTGCGGTTTTGGTTGCATCCGTGGTGGCATGTGGTCTTGCGCCATAATGCGATTATCGTTCACGGTATAATTCCTTCTACTGTTGGGGTGATTGAATAATAACCGATTTTGCTGTTGGGGAATAGCAGAACCACCGCCGCCTGACGTGGTTAAAGACAGTTCAGGCACCAAACATAACGTTCGTGAAGATTGCTATCACGTTATTAAGTAGGCCCACCACATAGTTAAGGGGTAAGAGAATGCCTAACCATGTAACAAATGAATTGCGCATTATAAGCGGATCTCCCAAGCGCATTGCAGCAATTTTCAAAAGCATAATTAATGAGCATGGAAGATTTGACTTCAACAAAGTAATTCCAATGCCGGAGAGTTTGAATGTCTCAGAGGGGTCGGTTACTGAGGCTTTAATGGAAGCATTAAAGGGAAATGTCGTCCATTTCATTAAGTACCACTATCCAGAAATAAAAACTGGAGATGACGTAATTAAACACTTTAAGTCAGAACGACCAAAAAGTTTTGAACGCGATATGTTGGATGCTGCGGCCATGGTGGAAAACGAAAAACTTCATGGATTTCGATCATGGTATGGATGGTCGGCAATTCGATGGGGAACAAAATGGAATGCTTATAACAATAACATCCCAGTAGAACCACCAAAAGCAAGCACTAGAGGCGCTTATCGCAAACGAATATTGAATAAACGGGTTACTCGTCATATTAAATCAGACACTGAATTAGTTCTTAGATTTGAAACTGCTTGGAGTTCGCCAGAGCCAATATTTGAAGAGCTTGCCAAGCGTTATCCAGATGTGACTTTCTCAGTTACTTTTGCCGATGAAGATACTGGATCTAACTGTGGGCAGTATCACATTAAGGGAAATGAATACCCATTCTTCGACGTCGCGCCACCATATAGCGAGCAAAGTGATGATGAAAAGCGGAGATGGACTAAGTTTGCTTTCCAGTTATGCCACCCAGAAACCGATCCTTTATCATATGGTTATGACGAAAACTGGAATTACATTGAAGAAGATTAACGAGGTCACTTAGGTGGCCTTTTTTATTGGCGGGTAAATGGTTAAGGGGTAAGAGAATGCACCAGTTTAAATTTGGTGATTACGCTCTGATTGAGCAGAAGCGCCACGGAGTTAAAAACGAAATTTATGTCCACAAAGTGGTAAGCGATCTCAGTTCAAACTCATGGGTTGATGTTCCTGTTCAGTGTCCAGCTACTGAGACGCTGCATGACCAGACGGAAGATGTTTGCTTATGCATATGCTGCGGTGTTGATGAGACTGTGGTTAAGAGATACCGAGTTAAAGACATGAAGTTAGCGCAGAACATAACGGCCTAAATTGGCGGGTAAATGAGGAATGAATGATGAGTAAGGAAAAGCGTGAAATAGCATGGCTGAATTGTGGGCGATGTAACCACAGCCCTGTGATTGTAGAAACCTCCGCACCAGTCGGGATGATTAATTTCAACGATAAGGCTGTATGCCCATCGTGCGGCTTGGAAGGTCATGCAGAGGTTGATAGTCCAGAGGAAGCATATATCTGCTGGAATGAATTTGAATGACCAGTGATCTTACCCCTGCCACTTAACCGGTGGCAGCAATAAGACCACTAGATGAGGTGATGTATGACAGATGAAATTAAAACAGGCGGCCCAGCGTTTCCGTTCGTTCCAGGAGAAGGTTCATCTCTCTACGAATCGGAGGGAATGACATTGCGAGATTACTTCG
>NZ_JAZGQE010000252.1:0-4934 GCF_048593885.1 Yersinia sp. 1252 StPb PI
GCATTTTGTTGTTTTATTTTGTTTTGTTGTTTTCGTGATGAAGGTCAAATTGTTGCCATTGGCTTTTTTTGGCGAAGAAAGAAATGTGGGAAAAATGATTGGCATCGGACCCTCTCCGCACCGGATTATGCCAAGGGGAGCGGTGAGTGATGAAGAATTAGAGCAACCCGCTTAGGAAACTAAGCAAGTTTTTGGTGATTTGAATGCTATCAGGGCTGTTCAATCACTCGCGCCAATTCAGCCAAAGCACTTGTGCTGATTGCCAGCCCGATACTGGGATTAACCCAGCTTGATGATTTAACCACGGTGACACTCTTTCACGTCCAGAACCGACATATTCCGCAGCCCTCACCAAACTGGGAACATTGGCGTGATCAATATGGTCCGAAAACGCTGGATATTGAGGCCAGTCTGCGTTTTACCGATGAAACCCACGCGATTCAAACCGCCATCGCCGGGCAAGGTGTGGCCATTGTCAGCAGTTTGCTGGCGAAGGATTTTATCGATAAACAGATCCTCACCGTCCCATTTGATATGGCGCTACCGGGCGGGAAATACTTCTTTGTCACCACCCAGGAAAAAGCACCGCGGGAAGATGTGCGAGAGTTAAAATTGTGGGTAGAGGGAAGTATCGTGGGTCGTTAAATAGCACAGTGCCATAACGGTTTTAGGCAAGAGTGATCAGTCGGCCCGTTCCTGCTCATGTGAGCATGCAGGAAAAGGCCGCAGGTATCATGGTGGTTACGCGTTTATCGCTTTCTTTGAATCCAGAGCGCTATGGATGGCGGCTTCCAATTCGTTGACTTCGAATTTTGCCACATAAGCATCTGCCCCAACTTTGCGGACATGGTCTTCATTGGCACTACCCGATAATGACGAATGGATTATCACCGGAATATTTTTCAAGAACTCATCGCGTTTTATATTCAGCGTCAAGGTAAAACCATCCATCTCCGGCATTTCTAAATCGGTTAACACAAAGGCGATTTTATCCGAGATAGGTACCCCTTCGGCCCGCGCTTCATCGGCCATCTTCTTGATCTTATTCCACGCTTCCAGACCAGTGATATGCATCACGGCAGGGATATTCATCATCTTCAGACCCTGTTCAAGCATCGAACGCGCCACCTTAGAATCTTCAGCCACAATCGCGACTGAGCCTGGCTTAAGTTCAAATGCCTTGGTCTTCTCACTGTCGATTTGAACATTGCGATTAGCAGGAATAATGTCATATAGAATCTGTTCAACATCCAGCACCAGTGCCAATCGGTTGCTGGTAGGATCGTTATCCAAGCGCGCAATACTGGTAATATTGCGGCTCTTAACACCCGCGTCGGCAGCCAGTACCTGGCTCCATTCAAGGCGCACGATATCGTCAACGGATTCCACGGCAAAAGCCTGTGTGCTCCGGGCGTACTCAGTCACCAGCAGAATATTTAGTCCAGTTTTTGGCACGCAACCGACGATAGACGGGAGGTCAATCACCGGAATGATTTCTCCGCGAATATTCGCAATACCCATCATCGGAGATGCCATACCCGCGGCTTTGGTCAGCGTAGGCATGGGTACAATTTCACGCAGTTTGAACACGTTGATACCGAATAACTCGGATTTCTCTTCTTCTTGAGATACCCCCAGTCGGAACAACAAAAGTTCAAATCGGTTTGATGAGGTGAGATTTGTTCTCTCTTCAATCTCTTTTTGAAAATTATCCATACTTTCCCCAATGCAAATAATTGTTGATGTGCAATAACAAGGCGATATCAGCCATTCGGAAAATAAGGAATAACATTCTGCTCAGCGGCAACTAATGCTTCACCCTTTCATTCGAGAACAGGAAAATACAGCACGCACGGTGCCCTCTCGTCCCACGTCTGTCCATTGCCTTTTCTCATTCTCACCATGGTGGAACTTATAGTGTTATCGGCACGTGGGAGAAAATGCTTAATAATTCGACTTAAGAGAAAAACGCGACACCGAGCACTGCCTGACGTCGCCGCTGCACATACTTAACGACCATCTGCGTCGATTGGAAAATGCGATAAAAGTCGCCAGGCGCTGGCCCGCAAACGGGCGCAAATGAACTTTAGTGGTCAGGCTATGGGCCGATAGCGCCATAGCCAACGGCCAGAGGACATTCGCCGATAAAACAGCACACCACGCACTATCCAATCGAGGAACATGCCCATCCACACGCCAATGACGCCAAATCCTAGCGTCACCCCCAGAATGTAACCGGCGATAATCCGGCAACCCCACATCCCGGCCAGTGCCACCCACATAGTGTAACTGGCATCCTTCGCCCCTTTTAGGCCGGATGGTAACACCCAAGAGGCGGCCCAAATCGGCATAAACAGTGCATTTATCCAGATCAGGTGTTTAACGACAGTAATAACGCCCGGCTCGTTGGTATACAACGAAGCCAAAAAACCGGCGCTGGGGATCGATAATAGCGCGATAAAACACACGCCAACCGTCGATAACCAGAAGATATGCTTGAGTTGGCGGATCGGTTGCAAGATCTGCCCTTTCCCTAACCGCGTGCCGATAATAATCGTCGAGGTATAGCCCAACGCATTGCCCGGCAAGTTAATCAGCCCGACAATTGAAAATGCGATGAAATTACCGGCGATCACTTCGGTCCCCATCCCCGCCACAAAACGCTGAGTAATTAGCTTACCAATGCTAAACATCACTGATTCAACACTCGCGGGAATACCAATACTCAACACCTCAAACATAATCGCCGAGGTAAACGGCATAAAATACGCTTTGAACGGGATGCGCAGAGTGTGATTGGCACCAAAAATCAGCATTAGCACCACCACCAGCGCGCCGATATAGCGAGAAAGCGTGATACCGATACCGGCACCAATAAAGCCTAAGCCCTGCCAGCTAAATAGGCCGTAAATCAATATGCTACTGATAGCAATATTGAGAATGTTCATCATAATATTGATGAACATGGGTAATCGGGTATTACCGGCTCCGCGCAGTGCACCACAACCCACCAAGGTGATGGCCATTGCGGGATAATTCCAGACGGTCAGGTGCAGATAGGTCAGCGCCATCGCCTTAACGGAGGGATCGGCTTGACTGGCCATCAGATTAATAATCGTCTCACCGGTAAAATGCACCAGTAGCACCAAAAATAATGAGATGAGCACCAGTAGAGAGATCGATTGACGCGCTGCCGTTTGTGCTTGTTTGCGTTTACGCTGACCAAGGCTAAATGACACCACAACCGATGTTCCCAGTGCAACAGAGGCAAAAAAGGCCACAATCAACATATTGAAGCTATCCGCCAGCCCCACCGCCGCCATGGCCTCTTTACCCAACCAACTCACCAGCAGTGTGCTAAACACCCCCATCAGCAGCACACAAAGCCCTTCAATAAACAGTGGGATAGCCAGTGGCGTTATCTCACGCCAAAACAGTACCCGATAGGATTTTCGCTTTTTATACCACGCGCTTGCGTGAAAGATTTTCAACTTAACAGTCCCTGGAATCACGTCCATTTGCATACATCAACGCTTTCCACCACTATGGTGAAACATCCCGATGCGCTGATTTACCATGGTGATTGCCCGCGTTAAATTTTAACGTTTTGTCCGCGGTAAAAAACCCTTGCAGATCTCATAATAGAACATGCGATAAATTTTAGTGAAACATCATTTCACCAAAGTGGTGATGAAATACTTATGCAATGAAACATACATAAATATGCAAAATGTCTTTGACTAGAATAGGGGTTTTGCGATATCAATGTAGGCATTGAAACCTTTGCCAGACAGACCTAATTCATACAGGATTTAATTGATGACAACTATTCTCAAACACCTTCCTATTAATCAGCGTGTTGGTATTGCTTTTTCTGGTGGCCTGGACACCAGCGCAGCACTGTTATGGATGCAGAAAAAGGGTGCAATTCCTTATGCATATACCGCCAATTTGGGTCAGCCTGACGAAGAAGATTACGATGCAATTCCGCGTAAGGCAATGGAGTATGGCGCAGAGAAAGCCCGTCTGGTTGATTGCCGCAAACAACTGGTTGCTGAGGGTATCGCAGCCATTCAATGTGGTGCATTCCATAACACCACCGCCGGTGTGACCTACTTTAACACCACCCCGCTGGGCCGTGCTGTCACCGGTACCATGCTGGTTGCCGCCATGAAAGAAGATGGTGTCAATATCTGGGGTGATGGCAGTACCTATAAAGGTAACGATATCGAGCGTTTCTATCGTTATGGTCTGTTGACCAATGCTGAGTTGAAAATTTACAAACCGTGGCTGGATACTGATTTCATTGATGAATTGGGCGGCCGTCATGAAATGTCCGAGTTTATGATTCAGTCCGGTTTCGACTATAAAATGTCGACCGAGAAAGCCTATTCCACTGACTCTAATATGCTTGGAGCCACTCACGAAGCCAAAGACTTGGAATTCCTTAATTCCAGCGTCAAAATCGTTAACCCGATTATGGGCGTGAAGTTCTGGGATGAAAACGTGGTAGTGAAAGCGGAAGAAGTCTCTATCCGTTTTGAACGTGGGTATCCGGTTGCTCTAAATAGCGTAGTGTTTGACGACAGTGTTGAGCTGATGATGGAAGCCAACCGTATTGGTGGCCGTCATGGTTTGGGGATGAGCGACCAAATTGAGAACCGTATTATCGAAGCCAAGAGCCGTGGCATTTATGAAGCCCCAGGGATGGCGTTGTTGCATATCGCTTATGAGCGTCTGCTAACCGGTATTCATAACGAAGATACTATCGAGCAATATCATGCCAATGGCCGGGTGTTGGGTCGTCTGCTGTATCAAGGCCGTTGGTTTGATCCACAAGCATTGATGCTGCGCGATTCTGCGCAACGTTGGGTTGCGAGCGAGATTACCGGTGAAGTGACACTGGAACTGCGCCGTGGCAATGACTATTCGAT
>NZ_JAZGQE010000253.1:0-4933 GCF_048593885.1 Yersinia sp. 1252 StPb PI
ATATAACCTAAATAATTCGAGTTGCAGGAAGGCGGCAATCGAGTAAATCCCGATGAGTTGACGCCAGTCAATGATTCGGGTGACAAATCTGCCGGGAGCAGATTTGAACGCTGCTTGCAGCGGCCTCGTAGAGACGAGGCCGATGGATGGGCCGAGTAACGAAAGCAGCCAACGCACATGCAGCTTGAAGTATGACGGGTATAAGTTATTCTTTAAAATCATTGGCATCCAGCTCATGGCGCGACAATAACTTGTAAAACTCGGTACGGTTACGCCCCGCCATCCGGGCAGCCTGGGTCACATTACCGGTGGTGATTTGTAGCAGCTTACGCAAATAATTCAATTCGAACTGATTACGAGCTTCAACAAAGGTTGGTAATGCCGTGTTTTCCCCTTCCAGTGCCTGCTCAACCAATGCTTCACTAATGACCGGAGCTGAGGTGAGTGCCACACATTGTTCAATCACGTTGACCAGTTGACGCACGTTACCCGGCCAACTGGCGGTCATTAACCGCTTCATAGCATCAGTTGAGAAACTGCGGACAAAGGGCTTATGCCGCTTAGCTGATTCACGTAACAGATGATTAGCCAGCAGCGGGATATCTTCTGAGCGCTCATGCAGTGCCGGGATCTTCAGATTCACTACATTCAAACGATAGTAGAGATCTTCGCGGAATTCATTTTTTGCCATGGCTTTAGGCAAATCACGGTGGGTGGCTGAAATGACCCGCACATCGATACTTAAATCACGGTTACTGCCCAGCGGCCGTACTTTGCGTTCTTGCAGCACTCGCAGTAATTTCACCTGTAAAGACAGCGGCATATCGCCGATTTCGTCTAAAAACAGCGTGCCGCCTTCTGCGGCCTGAAATAGCCCTTCACGGCTGCTGACCGCACCGGTAAATGCGCCTTTGGCATGACCAAACAGTTCTGACTCCAATAACTGCTCCGGCAATGCGCCACAGTTAATGGCAATAAAGGCTTTTTTCGCCCGAGGGCTGGCAGCATGGATAGCTTGCGCCAGAACCTCTTTACCGGTTCCACTTTGCCCGATAATCAGCACACTGACGTCAGATTGCGCCACCATTTTGGCCTGCTCCAGCAGGCGCAACATAACCGGGCTGCGGGTCACTATCTCTTCACGCCAGGTATCATCACCGGCAGGAATAGAAAGCTCTAAAGCTGCATCAATGGCTTTATACAAAGCATCGCGATCAACCGGTTTGGTCAGGAAACTGAACACCCCTTGCTGGGTGGCAGCCACCGCATCAGGGATAGAGCCGTGGGCGGTCAGGATAATCACTGGCATACCTGGCTGATGTTTCTGAATTTCGACGAACAGCGCCATGCCGTCCATTTCATCCATACGCAAGTCACTGATAACCAAGTCTATCTTTTCACGCATTAACAAACGCAATGCTTCCTGGCCGCTTTCAGCCGTGGTGACATTAAACCCTTCGCTGGTTAAACGCATCCCCAGTAACTTAAGTAAGCTGGGGTCGTCATCAACCAGCAGTAGATTGGCCGGTTTGCGTGGCGTCATGAGATTCCTTATTGGTGGCAGGTGGTACATCCGTTGGTGGTACCACTGGCGGAGTATAAGTATCAGCCGGTTTTTCTACCGATTGTGGGGCCGGTTTAGTATCAGCTTGAGGCGCTGTCGGCTTGGTTTCTACCGGTTTGGTTTCAACGGGTTTAGCTTCAACCGGTTTAGCTTCAACCGGTTTAGCTTCGGTCGGTTTAGCTTCAACCGGTTTAGCTTCGGTCGGTTTGGCTTCAACCGGTTTAGTTTCGGTCGGTTTAGCTTCAACCGGTTTAGCTTCAGTTGGTTTGGCTTCAACCGGTTTAGCTGGCTCAACTTTGGGCTGTGGTTTAGCTTCTAGCGGTTTCGGCACGACGGCTGGTTTGCTATCCACATCCGTTTCTGGAATTTCATTCTGCAACTGCTTGCGTGATGAAAGCTGCCGTTCGATATCAGTCAGGTTTTCCAGCTTACGGGTAGTATCCAGTAAGTTATATTGCAACCGGACCTGGCTTTCTCGCAGGCGATCAATCTGGGTGTCCGATTCGTCCTGTAAGCGCTGGTAGCGAATGCGCTCTTCTGCCAGAGAGATGCGCAGCACCTGTTGCTCACGCCATAGCTGAATCAGTGGACGCACCGCGCCAGGGACGCTTTGGCTATAACTGTTCAAACGCTCAACCACTTGACGACGTTCCGCCATTGTAGGCTCGGCACTGCTGACTAAAATGCCCTGCTTGAAGGCCGAAGGCCATGCCACTACCGGCAATGACTTCGCTAATGCTCGCGCTTGAGTAGACCCCATACGCTCTGCACAGTCCATTGCCCGTAGCCAGTACAGGGAGTTCTCCAGTGTCTCTTTATCATCAAGATCCCACAGCACATCGCAGGATAAGGTCCGATAATCAACGATTTTCGTTTCCGGTATGACCAACTGCACTGCTTGTGAAAAACGGCTACTGGCTGGATTATCAGTACATCCGGTAAGTAAGAGTGGGGCCAGCAACAATGCTCGCCAAAAAATACCCGTACCAGATTTGCCCGCGGGCATAGCTGCCGCAGTTGATGTCGGACATGATAAAAAGACGGTCTTTTTAATAATGCTGCTCATAGACCATTTGTACATTATTCATTCATTCTCGGCGGTTAATGGCAATTCAACACGAAAGCAAACCGCAGCGTAATCAACAGCCACCAGTTGCAAGTCGCCCTGCATACGTCTGATGCAGTCCTGAGCAATACTCAGCCCCAACCCACTACCTTTGACGGCCCCTTTTCGCTGATGGCTTCCCTGATAAAAAGGCTCAAATATCATGGTTTCTTCGGACATAGGGATCGGCGCCCCGGTATTGGCAATATCAATTTGTACGCGGTTATCCACCCGACGGCTGCGAATCCAAATGGTACCGGATTCCTCGCCATAGTGCACCGCATTGGAGTAGAGATTATCCAATACCCGCATTAATAATGTCGGATCTGCCCAACAAATGTCCGCTTGCAGATCAGTCTCAGTATGTAGAGTCTTGGCCCGTGCGGGTAAACTATGGGCTGAGATAACATCCTCAACCATTTCCGCCAGTTCAACATTCTCATGTTCACCGGGGCCATCTGCCAGTTTACGGTTATAGTCTAATAATTGCTCAATCAATAATTGCAAATGACGGCTGCTGTTATCAAGGATTGCCACAACTTCTTTTTGATCTTGCGTCAATGGCCCGGCAACCTCATCCGCTAACAATTCGGTCCCTTCGCGCATACTGGCGAGTGGTGTTTTCAATTCATGAGAGATATGGCGCAAAAACTCGTGGCGCTGTGACTCTAACCACGCTAAGCGCTCGCTGAGCCAAATAATACGCTGTGCCAGTGAGCGTAACTCGCGTGGCCCTTTAAATAGCGCCGTATTACCTAATGGTCGCCCTTCACCTAAGCGATTAATCATCCGCTCAATGCCTTTAACCGGCCCAATTATCATCCGGGTAAATAACACCACTAACAGCACACTGACCAAAAACAGTAACAGGGATTGCCAACCAAAGAATTGCCCACGTTCGGCAATATCTTTTTGTAATTGCTGACCGCGGGAGAAAATCACATCGCGCGTTGCCTGTACCATTTCGGCATTGGAGCGGGAGAACTGCTCTAATAGAGTTGACGCATTTTGTTCCGGGCCACTATTTTTACATTTAATATCAGAAAGTTGTGTCAGTAAACTGCTCAGAGTCTGATAGTAACGGGCATCTGGCAGGATAGAGGCGTGCGTATCAAGCATTTGAGCGTACTGTTTACGTTGATGCTGATATAACTTTGCCAGTGTTGCATCATCTAATACACAGTACTGGCGATAACTACGCTCCATTTCGAGCGCCACACTGGTCATCGCCTCACTGCGCCGCGCATCTGCCAGGGTAGTACGATTAATGTCAGCCGCCTGCGTGCTAAGGTGGTCAAGGCTTTGATAAGCCTGGTATGCCAGCACCAATAAAGGTAGCAGCACCAACAGAAATGCCATGAGTACCAATTGACGTAAAGAACGGGGAAATAAACGCCATCTTTTCAACGAAATCATCTCATTACCTATCATGCTGTGGTGATGCTAACTGACTGCGTGAGGATTACAATGCTTGTGGCACAATTACCCGTCATTTTTTAAGTTGCAGGTGTGTTGGTTGCACTCAATAACCCGAATCACTGACTTATGTCAGCTCATCGGGATTAATGAGCCTCACCCTGCGGGCGAGCATAAATGCTGTTCAAATCGGTTCCCGACCGATTTGTATCTCGTTTTCCGCCTGCCCGCAACTTGAAATCTATTGGGTATGTACCAGGAACAACGTCTCTTGATTGAGATAAAAAAAAAGCACCTGGCTTTGAGCTAAGTGCTTTTAATTAATGCGGCTTATCCATTATCGTCAGAATCATCATCAGACCTGCTTTTATTGTTATTTGCAGTAAAAACGGAGAGCGTAGCTTATCTTTGACCATAATATACCCTAAATAATTCGAGTTGCGGGAGGCGGCCAGCGCACATGCAGCTTGAAGTATGACGGGTATAGATGTGACAACGGGGCAATAAATTGCCCCGTCGCAGAATATGTGGATGCCCTTAAGCATCGTCTCCAGTTTGATGAAGCCGAAGCAATCATCGGGAGGATGAGACGAATAGCATCCAAACATGTCCAAAATTGATGAACCATTCATCACAGCAGGACATAGGCGGTACCTCACTCAACGTGTCGTCCGATGTTTGATAAAGTGAATTCACACGATATCGGTTTGGTGGACGATAGGTACCAGTCTTAGGCATCATTCGATGATTTATGAAGCGCATATTCCGCTTAACTGCGGGACTATCATAATAAGTTGAATGAGCAACTGTAAGTAATAATGCAGCTTGCGTGCCAAGTTTATTAAAAA
>NZ_JAZGQE010000254.1:0-4805 GCF_048593885.1 Yersinia sp. 1252 StPb PI
CGTTTATAATCAATTCACTAGGCAGAATAAGGTTGCGGTGATGAGTTGGCTTCAGCGGGCTATACATGAGTAAGAATCTTTTCTTGATAATCTATAATTAGAGATTAGAATCACCGAAATAGTACTTTGGGCATCGGCAGCGTGGTTCTTGTTTATCTCGTCTTGGGTAATCATTTGGAGTCGATCGGTGCGAGTGAGGAGCAGTGAATTAACTCTGCGAATCCCAAGATATAACGATTTACGGAGAGAACATGACAAAATCAGTGATGATAGTTGATGACCACCCGGCTATTCGTGTCGCCATTCGTGCATTACTATCACAAAGTAACGAATTTTCAACCATTTACGAATCGGTTGATGGCAGTGAAGCCTTAGAGATTTTAAAAAACAACCCTGTTGATCTGGTTATTATCGATATTGAGTTACCTAACTTCGATGGTTTCTCGTTGTTGAAAAAACTACAGCAACGTGGATTTACAGGCAAATCATTATTCTTGTCCGCCAAGAATGAGCAAGTTTTTGCGGTACGGGCATTACAGGCCGGTGCCAACGGTTTCATCAGTAAAAATAAAGATATTAGCGAAATTCTTTTTGCTGCACAGAACGTATTACGTGGGTATTCTTTCTTCCCCTCTGAAACGTTGACCCAATTAGCCGGGCAACCTTCCAGCCATGATCCTGTCAATCGGGCGCGGTTGTTGTCAGAACGAGAAATTAATGTTTTACGTTATCTGGTGAATGGTTTGTCAAATAAACAGATTGCCGACGAAATGTTTATCAGTAACAAAACTGTCAGTACCTATAAAACCCGCATCTTGACCAAGTTAGGGCTAAGTTCCGTAATTGAACTGGCAGATTATGCACATACCCATAATTTGGTATAATTCAGGCGGCTCTGGTTTACCACGGGCAACCTTATCTTTACCGAGTAGGTTCTCTTTGCGAATTCTTCTTTACTGTTTGCTGTTGCTTAGCGGGCAGCTTAATGCCGCAATGATGACCGGTCGTCAGGGGTGCGATACTGGGCAGCCATTGACGATACACAGTATCGCTAATAGCTACAGTGAAGATCTATTACTGACACCTTCCACGGACACTCGCCAATCAAGCCGGCGCACGGTGAAAGTGGGGGTGGTCATGGATGCCAATACTCCTTTTGTCGTTAACCGTGATGATAATGCCATTGAAGGTATTGTTGCGGATTACCTGAAAATAATCAGTGATGCCAGCCAATTATCTTTCCAGATGATCGGTTATTGCGATTACGGGTTAGTTTTGAATGCATTGGAAAATGGCCAGATTGACTTAATGGCCGGGACACCTATGCCCCCTCAGCCGGGGCTGATAGCTTCCCATGCCTTCTTTACCAACCGGCATGTCGAAGTTCGCAGCAAAAATTGGGACCCGACCAAACGTACCCACCCAGAAACGGTGGCTATCGTTAATAACGAGCCACTCTCCCCTGAGTTTTTATTTAATTATCATGCCGATAAAATTGTTGCCTACCCCAACCAATTGCAGGGGTTGTTGGCTGTCGCCTATGGTAATGCCGATGTCTTTGTTGCGAATGCCACAACAGCTAACTATCTGATTGATCAGTTACAATTGCTGACGTTGCAAATTCGTAACTTTACCCCTTATCACCCTGCCCCTTACACATTCCTGGCGAGGGAAAGCAATCAAAAGCTGATTGACTACATTAATCAGATTTTAGAATTATTACCTACCCGCGCGACCGGTGATATTCAGCAACGCTGGTTTGGTAGCAAACATCATTACAATATTGATGCCAAGTTACTGTTGACCGAACAAGAGGTGAGCTGGATTCAGCACCATCCGGTGGTGAGTTATGTCGCCCCACTTGATCTGGCACCACTGATATTCCGCGATCGTCAAACCGGACAAATAGCCGGTTTCTCAGTCGATCTTATCGATATTATCGCGCGCCGAACCGGGATTAAATTTGAACCGGTCTATACCAAAGATACCGGTGAAGGGGTACGTGATTTTATCGCCGGTAAAACCGATTTACTGCCGATTGTAGCCGTTCGCAACGGTATGTATGGTAACAACCTTTACTCCTCACCAGTAGCTCAATCCTTATGGGGTATATTGACGCGCGAAGATCGCCTGGATATCAACAATGTGGCAGATCTGGCAGGAAAGCGCGTGGGGATACAAGCCGGTAGTGCTTCTGGCGGGATTATTGGTAACCCCCTGTTAGCCCAAAAGATTACCTTTGTCCAAGCCCCGGATACCATGACACTGGTGCGTTGGTTGCAGCAAGGTAAAGTGGATGCTGTCGTTAAGAATATGATGACCGCTAACTACCTGTCAGCTCAGAATTTTAGCCCGAATATAAAAACGGTCGCGGTTGCAGGTGAAGAACCGCTGATGATGGCATTTGCCATCCGCCCAGACCTGCCCGAATTAAAGGCCATTATAGATAAAGTAATTGAATCTATTCCACCAGAAGAGTTAGACAACTTAATTAGCGAATGGAGTACCTTCAAGCCTAAGCCAATAAGTTTTGATGAAGACTCATCAGATAATGAATGGCTGATGATGGCGTTGAAAATAAGTTCAGGGCTATTGTTGGTCTTCGGTTTATACCTGTGCTATCTGGTGTTCAATAAGCGCCGCCAGGCCAAGTTGCTACATGCCCGTTTGCTACAACAAGAATCGATTATCAATGCATTGCCCTTTGCGGTCTTTATTCGTACAACCAATGCCGAGTTAGCCGTTTATAACAGCCACTTTGCTGCGGCTCACCAAGATAAGCTTCACGATTTGCTCAATCAGGATATTGAACAAGCCAACTGGCCGATGACCAGTCCGCTTGATCGCGAGATAGATAAATACTGTCGTTATGTATTACAGGACAGAAAACCACAAATGGTGGATTTATCTCTTGAAATCAATGGTGAGCTACGGGATATCTTCCTGTGGATTATTCCACTGGACAATGCCGAACGCAGTTTACTGGGCGGCTGGCTGGACATTAGCCAACGTAAAACCGTTGAGCGTGAGTTAGAAGCGGCCCGTGTCGAAGCCGAAAGCGCTAACCGGACCAAGAGTACGTTCCTTGCCACAATCAGTCATGAACTGCGAACGCCAATGTACGCCATCATGGGCTTATTGGAGCTGGAGATCCGCAGCTCCCAGCCGGTTGATAAAGATACACTGGTTACCGTGTCCAAATCAGCTCAATCGTTGATGTTACTGCTTGATGACATCATCGACTCTGCCAAAATTGAAGCAGGCCAACTGAGTGTTCACCCTGCGGTGGTAGATTTCCGCCAGGAAATGGAACGGATGCTGACTATCTATCAACCCATCGCCGATGAGCGTGGGCTTCGATTCTCGGGTTGGCTGGATGACCAAATCCCTCACCTGCTGATGGCAGATATGCTCAGAGTGCGACAAGTGATGGGTAATCTGTTAGGTAACGCGTTGAAATTTACCGAACAAGGTAGTGTTTCAGTGGATGTGACTTGGGAGCCGACAGATGATAAACATGGCGTAATGAATATCGATATTACCGATACCGGTATTGGTATTTCTCCAGCGGCACAGGCAACGCTGTTCCAACCCTTTAGCCAGGCGAACGAAGGTAAATCACCCCGTTTTGGCGGCTCAGGGCTAGGGCTTTGGATCTGCCATCAATTGATTCATAAAATGGGCGGACAAATCAGCTTGGAAAGCCAGCTCGGCAAAGGCACCAGTTTGTTTATTACGTTACCACTGGATATTGCCACTGCTGATGATTTACCGCCAGATGCGACTATTCTGCATGCCGATGAAAAGCAGTTAGACCAGTTGAAAAATCTGCGTGTTCTGGTGGTGGATGACCTTCCGGCCAACCGCCAGTTACTTCAGCAGCAATTGGCCTTTATCGGCATCGAACAGGTGATGAGCGCAGAAAATGGCGCAGAAGCCTGGAAAATATTGCAACATTACAGTTTTGATATCGTCATCACCGATTACAACATGCCGCTGATGAATGGCTATGAACTTGCCGCCCATATCCGCAATAGTCCGGCAATGAAGGAGATGATAATCATTGGCTGTACCGCAGATGCGCGGGAAGAGAGCATAACTCGCTGTTCTGATGCTGGTATGAATGATTGCATGGTTAAACCGGTGACTATTGACACCTTACGCACTGTTTTGCTGCATCAACAGATTGTCGGTAACGATGTCGAGGCGAATTATCATCACACTACTGGCGACGATGGCATCAATGCGATGGAGATGAGCCATCAGGAAAATAGGGACTCAACCGCGGACAACAGTGAGCCCCCAAAAACGCAACAGCCCCCTATTGTCGCAGCACAAGATAAATTGACATCGCTCTCGGGTGGCAGAGCTGAGGTAGAGTTGCAGTTATTACAATCGTTGCTGGAAAGCAATGTGCAGGATACTGCCGCGCTAACGAAACTGTTTGACCATCTGATAACGGATGATAGCAGTACGAATGCTAGCGATATTTATAACGAAATGGCAACGTTGGTGCACCGGATCAAAGGCGCGGTACAACTGATTGATGCGCAAGATCTGGTAGATTGTTGTATCAGATTCGAACCCCTGTTACTCGCTCATGATAGGCCAGCCGTCATTTCACTTGGAGCAGACTATCTGAAACAGTTAACGGAGACTAATCAGTTATTAGTTAAGCTGGTTGCCTCATACGCCGAAATAGATAGCGATACCCCCGATTAAATAAATATTTAAATAGTGCTTTCATCTAAAGCCCGCCAGTACATACTTGGTGGGCTTTTTTATATATCAACTAATCATCCCTG
>NZ_JAZGQE010000255.1:0-4727 GCF_048593885.1 Yersinia sp. 1252 StPb PI
ATAATCAATAAATAAAAGGGTGAACAGTTCATTTAAAACTATTCACCAAGTGTTCACTACTGTTCACTTGGTTAAAAAGAGCTTTTTCTCTGGCTAGCTTAAAAAGCAGGCAAAACCCTCACTGTTGTACTCAACCACCACCACTCTTTTTTAGAGCATTTTAATATCAATCAATGTCTTTTAATTCATTTTAGCTTTAACTGGTCAGTACAAAAAAACACCTCTTCCACACATATACCCGAATACACCCACATAGACCCAGAGAGTCAAATACCGTCATTTTTACGCGTGTTTGTTGTGGTTAATCACACAACAACGGCTTGTTGCATCAGGTAAAAATATTCTCACAATAGGGGGCTACCCAACTGAATCCCAGCAAACCCGGCGGTATATGGCCGGACAACCATAAGGTAGCTTTTCATGCTTGCAATGACACAACAGACTTTATCCAATACGCCACCACCCATGGCAACACACTACCCTCGTGACCGCTTTATGCGTCTGCCGGAAGTGATTAACACCACAGCCTTATCCCGCTCAACCATTTATGAACTGATTAGCCGTGACCACTTCCCCGCACAGATTTCCCTCGGCGGTAAGAACGTCGCATGGTTGGCCTCTGAGATTGAGGGCTGGATGGCAGAGCGTATTGCTAACCGTCAGGGGGTATCAGCATGATCACTCTAAAAATCGGCGAGCAATTCTTCACTCTGAATGATGGAGACGTGCAGTACATCGCTGAGGCGTTCCAGATTGCGCAGCAACAACCCGGCCTTGCTTTACCCAAGTACCGCAGCCAGCTAAACGGCGTGGTGCAAGTGATGTCGGGCGATGCGGCAGGCACGCCAGCACAGGCCAATTTCTACTCCCGTGCTCCTGCTCAGCCCAAGCCTGATATTCAGACTGACTGTTAAACCGATGACCCTCATCCCACAAAAAGGGCTTTTCTCTGGCTTGCATTTTTTGCAGGCCTTGCGTTATAGTCGCCCTGCTGTCGCAAAATCGGCAGCCGGGCGTAGGAACCCGTGTTTAACAAAGGCGACACAACACGCGCCAGGCGTGTTTTTTTATGTCGTGGCCTCGGCCTACCAGTTTTTTGCGCAGTGGTTTCTACACCGCTGTCGCTATCAAGCAATGGTGGCCCAGGCGGGGCAGCCTTCGGGCTGGCCGGTTTCCTTTGTTGCCGGTATTCCTACCCCCGTCTGGGCTACCACCCATGAGTGTAGGAACTCCAGTGGTAGCTGTAACCAGCTAACAAAGGAGGCCATTATTATGGCTACGACCCTATCGTCACAATACCCGCAATTTATCTATCTGTTTGCTGCCGTTCGCCGTACTGAATTAACGGCGCGTCCCTGCATGTTGCGTACTACCGCCAGCAGTGAGAAGAATGCCCGCCTGCGTTTAACCCGTGACTACATCCTGTCGTTTGCTGGCCGTCTGCCACTGGGGGAGGTCGCATGAATACCCTTGCCGCCCGTTATGACCGTGATACGCAGTACAGCATCCCTCACGCTGATTTCTTACGCCTCCAGCATGCGCACAATGTTGGTGTGACGTTCCTCGATATGCTGGAAACGCAAACCAGTCTGTTACACGGCATTACCCCTCCATCACCTGAATCGTTCGCCTCAATGGTGGCGTTACTGACTGACCAGCTCGGACAGGTGATGAACACCTGCGAATCACAAATCTTATCCCGCATGGAGGCACCTATCGTATGAATACCCTGAATCAATCCTGTCTGCCCGTTGAAGTCCGTACCGCTGTTTATCGCCGTGCGTTAGCCCATGCCTATCTGGATACCTGCGTATCTCACGGGGTGAGCCTTGGTTACTCGCTGGATGAATTACAAATGACCATTGCGATGGATATTGAGGGCTACTTTGTGCGCCAGCACGGGCCAGAAGCCGGTATGGATATGGCCTGCACCATGCTCAGTGACATGGTGCAGCCGGATATTTTGCTGGCTCCGCCGCGCCTGACAGTATTAGGGCAAAAAATGATGGATGAGCTGTGTCAGGCGCAGATAACCACAACCCCTAAAACCACCCTGCACTGAGGAGAAACAGAGAATGACACTATTAAGCGTTTCACGCACCTCACGTGCAGCCACCGGCCAGTGGCCGGTATTGCTCCCCGCTCTTGGTATTCATATCGCCGCCGGAGGCCGGGCGCAGCCCTGCCCGATGTGTGGCGGTAAAGACCGTTTCCGTTTTGATAACCTGCAAGGGCGTGGCACATGGTTTTGTAACCAGTGCGGTGGCGGCGATGGTCTGAATCTGGTTGAAAAGGCGCTGGCGGTCACGACCAAGGAAGCCGCCTGCAAAGTGGCCGAGGTGTTAGGGGAGCCATCGAACCCGCCATTACCGGCACACAATGCCGGACAGGAAGTGCAGGAGAAAGCGCAAGCACGGCAGCGGGCCGCAGAACAGGCCAGACAGTTGCTGACTGTCGCCCAACCACAGGCCGGGAATGCCTATCTGACCACCAAAGGTTGGCCAGAGCTGGAGACGCTGACATTACACGGTAAACCGTTGTGTGTTGGGGGTATTACCTATCAACCCGGCGACCTGTTATTCCCCCTGACTGACAGTAGCGGTGAAGTGGTTAACGTTCAGTTGATTAACGCCGACGGTGACAAGCGCACACTGGCCGGGGGACAAGTGAAAACAGCCTGTCATTTTTTTGCCGGACAGGATAACGCCGTTATCTGGCTGACCGAGGGCTATGCTACCGGGCTAACGGTACATCATCTGACCGGGGAAACGGTGTGTGTCGCGCTCAGCGCTAACAATCTGCCCGCACTGGCGCAACAGTTGCGTATCCACTACCCGGATGCATTGTTATTGTTGGCCGCCGATAATGACGAGAACGGCACCGGCCAGAGCCGCGCAACAGAGGCCGCCCAATTGAGCGGCGGTAAGCTGGCGTTGCCGTCGGTTGTCGGTGACTGGAACGACGTTTATCAGCAGCAAGGCAAACTGGCTACTCTGACCCAGTTACAAGCATTCAATCAGCCGCAACAGCCCAGCCCGTTTGATACGCTCAGTGACGCCGACCTGAAAGCCATGAGTGCCAGTGAAAAGGCCGAACTATTAGCCGAGCACTATCAGCACTTATTGGCCGTACCACAGGTGGGTGAAGACCTGTGTCGCTATGAAAAAGGGGCGTGGCAGGTGCTGCCTTATCGGGTTCTCAGTCGGGAGATTGCCGCCCTGTTCCAGAAAATCCGCGCCCCATTCTCAGCGTCAGGGATTAATAGCGTACTCGATACGCTCAAGCTGATGGTGCCACAAATGGGAACACCCGCCCGGCACTTGATAGGTTTTCGTAACGGGGTATTTGATACCACTACCGGCCAGTTCAGCGCACACCAGAAAACGCACTGGTTGCGTACCGTGAACAGTGTGGATTACACCCCGCCCAATGCCGGGGAAAATCTGTCCGACCATGCCCCGCACTTTTGGCGCTGGTTAACACGGGCCGCCGGGCAACAGCATGAGAAACAGACGCGTATTCTCGCGGCGCTTTATATGGTGTTGGCGAACCGCTATGACTGGCAACTGTTCCTTGAAGTGACCGGGCCGGGGGGCAGTGGTAAAAGCGTGATGGCCTCCATCGCAAGCTTGCTGGCCGGTAAAGACAATACCACCTCGGCCACCATCGATACGCTGGAATCGTCGCGGGAACGTGCCTCCGTAGTAGGGTTCTCTCTGATTATCCTGCCAGACCAAGAGCGCTGGAGCGGTGACGGGGCGGGCATTAAAGCCATCACTGGCGGCGATGCTGTCGCCATTGACCCGAAATACCGTGATGCCTATTCCACCCATATCCCGGCGGTGATTCTGGCCGTCAATAACAACCCGATGCAGTTCAGTGACCGCAGCGGCGGCGTATCCCGTCGCCGGGTTATTCTGCCGTTCCCGGAAGTCATCCCGGCCAATGAGCGTGACCCGCTATTACTGGCGAAAATTACCGGTGAGCTGGCGGTGATTGTACGCCACCTGATGCAGCGCTTTACCGCCCCCAATGATGCCCGTGCGCTACTCGAAGCACAGCAGAACTCGGATGAAGCGCTGGAGATTAAACGCGGTGCTGACCCGCTGGTTGATTTTTGTGGTTATCTGCTGGCGGTTAATACGCCCAATGGCCTGTATATGGGGAATGCCAATATTATCCCGGCTAATCCGCGTAAATACCTGTATCACGCTTACCTGTCGTTTATGGAGGCGCGCGGCCATCAACGGCCAATGAGCCTGACCGCATTCGGGCGCGCTGTGCCGCAAACCTTGAGCGAATATGAAATAGCCTTGTTGAAGCGTAAGACGAACCAAGGAATGCAAACCAATCTGATATTAAGTGAAGACTGCGAGGCCGATTGGTTGCCTAAATGTGAAGCACATTGAATAAACAACATCACGATCGTTTCTACCGATCAATATTACGTTATTGATCTGTCTAACCCATTGGACGCTATCAGTTACGACACTTATAGTTGCGTTGTACAAACCTCATACATCCAACACCGGGGAGCAATGTATCAGTGTGTACTCGGGCCTGCTTGCAGGCCTTTCTTTTATCCCCAATTCTGTCCTACCTATCTTGGCACCTCAAAATAATCACACCGGCTTAGGCCGGTTTTTTTGTATTCAATGGCCGACTGTTCACAGCAAGTGACCAGTTTGGATAAACTCGTCACTAACTCATCACTATCTAATCTATTG
>NZ_JAZGQE010000256.1:0-4630 GCF_048593885.1 Yersinia sp. 1252 StPb PI
ATAATATTTGGGTTAATTGGTTCAATGAAATTGTGATCTCCAGTCACCAGTAAAAAACCAGCCCGCTTTGCGTACCGAGAAGATTGTACGTTATTTAACCTAAAATATTTTATATTATCGCAATGCATATTTCAAAAAGTTATTTTGACGTTTGAAACTGAACAAGAATAAGACCATCGATGGTAACGCAATTTATATACCACAATATACTGATGGTTGGTTGCACCCTATGTATGTCGGTGAACGAAAATTTTCTCTAATTATGATCCCAACTGTTTTTTATTGCATATCGCTACAAATAGCCTTTGAAAAATTAAGCAGGAGTACACATGCTCGAGCCACACTTTCCCGACAATGAAGCCGAGCGGCAGTCGGTCTTAAAGTCGCTGAACGTACTGAACACGAATTCGGTGGAAAAACTGGACCGTATAACCCGGTTGGCTGCAAAGTATTTTAACGTCAGTATTGCATTGATTTCGCTGATTGACCGGGATCGTCAATGGTTTCTATCTCGGTCGGGTCTCGATGTGCAGGAGACGCCTCGTAACATCTCGTTTTGTGGTCACACCATTTTGCAACGGGATGCGCTGATTGTGCCTGACACCGCGGCCGATCCGCGTTTTTTTGACAACCCATTGGTCACCGGTGGACCCAAAATAGGTTTCTATGCCGGACAACCGTTGTTTTCACTGGGGGGTCTTCCGCTGGGTACTCTGTGTATTATTGACAGCCATCCACAGGAATTCCCGCTTGATATGGCGTCTGACTTACGTGATTTTTCCACGATTATTGAAGAGTATCTGCACGGTATTGAGCTCAATATCTATACCGATAGCCTGAAATCAGACTTGCAGCGTACCGAAGCCTTATTTGAACAAATATTCTCTCAGACGGCCGTGGGGATGGCGCTAGTCTCATTGGAAGGCTACTGGTTACGCGTCAACCCGCGAATTTGTGAAATACTACAATACTCAGAACGAGAGCTAATGGGACGCACGTTTCAGGATATCACGCATCCTGATGATTTGAACACCGACCTTAGCTTATTGAAACAGCTATTAGACAATGAGATAAATACCTACTCGATAGAGAAACGTTACTTTCGAGCTGATGGTTCAATCACTTGGGTGCAACTCACGGTGGCATTAAATCGATTGCCCAACGGACATCCCCATCATTTTATTTCCGTCGTTATGGATATCAGTGAGCGCAAAGCAGCAGAAGCATCTCTGTTTACACTGCAACATGGCCTCGAAAACCAGATAGAAGTGCGAACTCAAGAACTGAATGTTGTGGTCAATCGGCTTAATCTGGAGATTGAGGACCGGATACTCACGGAGTCTCAACTTAGAACGGAAAAAGAGCGTCTACAGGCGATCACCGACAATATGCCAGCGTTGATCAGCCAGATCGATGTTAATGAACGCTATCTCTTCGTAAACAGTGCCTATAAAACCTGGTTTGGTCTGGATGCAGACCGACTCAAAATGATGACGGTACATGAGCTTATGGGGGATAAAGCTTATGCAACTGCCAAACCGATGATTGCACGAGTGCTGCGTGGTGAAACCGTGACGTTTGAGAATGAACTGCAAACTCGCCAAGGAACACTGGCAATTCATACCACACTGGTACCCTGTAAAACTCAAGGGTTTTATATTCTTTCTATGGATATTTCCGAGCTTAAACAGTTGCAGCAACGCTTGGAATACGATGTCACCCACGACATGTTGACCGGATTAACCAACCGACGCGCGTTTCTACGTCAGTTGAACACGATATTACCAAATTGTGGCCCTCAGCAGCAGATGGCATTACTGTTAATTGATCTGGATGGATTCAAAACACTTAACGATAACTTTGGTCATAATTTTGGTGACCGGGTCCTGCAAACTTTTGCCAAATTGCTCAGCGATTGTACTCATGCCCATAACAGCGTCTCACGCCTAGCGGGCGATGAATTTACGGTTATCCTCTGGCCGTTAACAGAACCACGGTGGCAAGTGAGTGAATTTTGCGAGAAAGTGCTGACACAGTTAGCGGCAATAGAGCAGATTGGTCATCAGCATGTGAAGCTGTCGGCCAGTATCGGTGCGGCAATCTCGCCTGATGGGAAGATAACCACGAAGGCACTGTTGATCAAGGCTGATGCCGCAATGTATCGCGCGAAATCTGCCGGTAAAGGAACTTACACTATCAACTAATTGTTGTGTGCTTAGGCTTTTTTAGGGTTCTGTCACATTAAGGCCTTATCTGGTAACCTGTTTTTCTTTCGTAATGTTACCTGCCCATGCCTGTGATCCGAAACGCATTCAGTCGCTGGCATCACCCCCGTCGATGTTATCGCGAAATGTGTTCGTTGGTTTCTCACCTATACCTCGAGATGGCGCAACCTCGAAGAAATGATGGCTGAGCATGGTGTTGTCGTTGAACATTCCACACTTCACCGCTGGGTCATCCACCTAGTGCCATTGCGGGACAGGGCATTTCGACGGCATAAGCGTCACGTGGAAAGCCGGTGGCGTATAGATGAAACCTATATCAAAATCAGGGGCCAGTGGAAATACCTGTACTGGGCTGTTGATACTGAGACCAGACCATCGATTTCCTGCTGACGGCTAAGCTGGCTACCGCAACTGTACTGCACTGCTTCCGCAGGGCCACTCGCCACTGTGGCGAATCTGAGGTAATGGCCATCGATAAAAGTGGTGTCAACATGGCCGCGCTGGCTACGCTAAAAGCGGGCAAACCAGAAGGTGAAAGTATCACCATCAGGCAGAGTAATTACTTGAATAACCTTGTGGAGCAGGATCACCGGAATATCAAACACCGAATATGTCTGATGCAGGGATTTAAGTTGTTTTGTCGGGTGCAGACAATTATGGCCGGTATTGAGCTGATCCACATGATACGCAAAAGGCAATATCGGCATCCAGCAGGGGACGGATCCTCCTCGTCGAAACAGTTTTACCTGTTAGCTGCCTGAAAACCGGGCAATGCAACTTTCGCGGTTAATGCGACGGAACCTTCATTTTCAGAAGGGGTGACAACTATGCTGACACTGAGAGACTCTTAGGCATGATTCACAAAAAACCGGGTGCATTGACACCCGGTGATAATATGGCTTATCTTTCAGAATAACGTGTTCGAAAAACATGCTTAATACTACACGACTACCCTGCTCCATAAATACACACCCGGTGCACCCGGCGCCCACCCTGCATTGGAAGTATTGGCATATATACACTTCCAGATGTAACTATTGTGTGAAACAAGATCACCGAGTTCGTACCGAACGCCATTTGGTGACCACGGCGCTGGAGTCTCAACAACACCACCTTTGAGCACTTCTATCGCCCTTCTGATATTAGGAAGAGGACCAATATGTCCGCCGCTTCCTTGTGGAGTACCCGTCTGGATTAAAAGACTTCTCATTTCATGGGGAGATAATACTGCACCATTATGATTCGCTTTATACCATGACTGTATCGCAATAACTGCTGAGGTGACTATTGGTCCTGCTGACGACGTGCCATTAAAAGTATAAGTATAACCCCTTAAAGGACCACCATTAAAAAGATTGGTATATCCAGTAGTGGCTACATCTCCACCCCAACCTTGCACGTGAACCTTACTACCATAAGTAGAAAAAGATAACCGATTGCGTCCCACTCTTGACCCAGCACCTACCAGAATAGCGCCATTGTCTCCTCGGTTCCTATATTCTGCGTAAAAGGGATCATCCAAATTCTCACTCCCATTCCCTGCCGTCATAACAACAATAATTCCTTTATCTGTAGCCTCTTTTGTCAAATCCCAAACAGCCCTATTAAAATCAGGTGGTACATACCTGCCATTTTGCCCTCCAGTTTGCATCTCAAATAAGAAAACATCGCCCGATCGAAGATACTGCAGTCCCTTAGCAATGCCCGCAGGTCTGCCATAAGTGATTTCAGATATGCCATAGAAGTAATCAAGATCAAAGGCCGCCCCTTTCATGCCAAAGCCATTATCTCTAGCGAAAATGACACCTGTCACGGCAGCGCCGTGATCGTCATGGCCATGGTTGGTTGTAGCAATAAGCTCTATGAAATTATCACTTTTTAAATCTTCATGATCATAAATGTTACCCCATTCAATATCGGCGCATCGAACGCCTTTCCCGGTAACGCCTATTGACCAAGCGTAGTCAGCATCAATACCATAAACGTTTGTTCCAGCCTGTGCGCGAAGATAGGTCTGATTACTTGTGAAGTCAGGTGTGTTGGACAATACACTGATACAAGGGGCATCTAGGTCAGGTATGTATGGTGGTATAATAGGTTCTGCTGACTCTAAGACGACATATTCTACAATATTCAGCTGTCTGAATTTCTCTGCGATTTCTTCCAGCTCACAATATGTCATATCATTTTCAACATAAACAAGTCCTTTATATTGAGAGAAATCTACATTGTTTTCTGTGCATTTTATTTCACCGGTAGCCGCCAAGTCAGGAATAGCGATCCGATAACTAAGGTTAAGTAAGAAGTCGTTATTTCTTAATGTTTTATCATGGTCAATAAAATATAACTTCCCATCTTTTACACAGGATATTTCTTCCTGTTTGAACTTTACCAGTAAATTATAT
>NZ_JAZGQE010000257.1:0-4606 GCF_048593885.1 Yersinia sp. 1252 StPb PI
GTTATTAACTCCATTTATATAACTTTAATATACAATCCTTTTTCATTGCTTCCGGGTGGCGTTCTGCCGCCAGCTAATAACCTCATCGAGCCGCCCTTTACAAATCCGCAGCTCACGCTTCAAAGCCAACACATACAGCCCACTATCGCCCCAAGTGGTACCAACGAATTCAGGTACCTCGCATTCAGTTAATGCGGATTCTGGGAGTCACAACTGGATTAATTCGGCTGACTTATGCGGTGGGCTACTCTTACAGGATGCTAATGTTGCTATCAAGTATCCTGCTATCAATACACGGATCCCCGACCAAGATATACAGCGGGCCTGTTCTGAGACCGACAGAGCGATAGCCAAAGTGATACAGGGGCTATTGCCAGTATTCGGGAGAATGGAACCAGACAATATAAGACCTGAACATGTCAGAAAATATATGGATAAGAGAGGGCTTAGTAGCAGGACGCAAGCAAACAGGGAAAAAACGTTTATGTCTCGGGCCTATAGATGGGGGTATGAGCGGGGATTTGTGAAAGGGAATCCATGTAAGGGGGTTAAGCAATTTAAAGAGGGATCCAGGGAACGCTATATTACAGATGAAGAATATAACGCTCTGTATAAAGCTGCGCCTGACATTGTGCGGGCAGCAATGGAGATAGCGTACTTGTGCCTCGCAAGACAGGCTGATGTGCTTTCATTACGCAAGGATCAATTCAGAGAGTCAGGAAAATAAAAATTGTTCCAGTGGTAGGTAATCAGAAGAAGTGATTTTTTATGCGTTAGTTGAATTTTATGTTCCTAAATCATCTTCCTAAGTGTGATTTTAGGCACAAAAAAACCGCCTCTCGGCGGTTAACAACATACTCATACTACTTTGTTTTACTTAGAATATTTTCCATGGTGCCCGGGGCGGGACTTGAACCCGCACAGCCATAAGCCGAGGGATTTTAAATCCCTTGTGTCTACCGATTTCACCACCCGGGCTCTGGAAAACTGGAGGCGCGTCCCGGAGTCGAACCGAGGTAGACGGATTTGCAATCCGTAGCATGGCCACTCTGCCAACGCGCCTTATTCTTCTTTGCCTTTACAGCTGAGGTTCGCCTTAAGCCAACCTACTAATTTGGAGCGGGAAACGAGACTCGAACTCGCGACCCCGACCTTGGCAAGGTCGTGCTCTACCAACTGAGCTATTCCCGCAACATCAGAACTTACTGATTCTTTTGCTATCTTTCGACATTTCGTTGCAGCCGTCTGATGCGATGCATTCTACTTACCTGACGCAATGAGTCAATAAAATTATCTGACTAATGTGTTCGTTTGCTGCTTTTTGCGGCGCTTCGATCAAGGTTCGAGCAAATCATTCCAGGCAGCGTTTAAATATTGAAACATTGACCAGAATGTCAGTACCGCAGCAATGTAGAGAAGAACAAAGCTGGCGAGCTCAACGTTATGGTCTGGGCGCCAAAGTAAGCCAACCAGCGAACCCATTTGAGCCGTGGTTTTCACTTTACCAATCCATGACACCGCAACACTGCTGCGCTTACCGATTTCAGCCATCCACTCACGCAGGGAGGAAATGATGATTTCACGGGCAATCATAGTTGCCGCCGGTAGAGTGATCCACCAGACATGATAATGCTCAGCAACCAGCACTAATGCGATGGCAACCATAACTTTATCCGCCACAGGGTCAAGAAAAGCCCCAAAACGGGTAGTTTGTTTCCAGCGGCGCGCTAAAAAGCCATCAAACCAATCGGTTGCTGCTGCAAACACAAATATGATGGCACAAACCATCGGAGCCCAAACGAATGGCAGATAAAACGCCAGAACGAAGAATGGGATGAGTACAACACGAAACAGGGTAAGCCAAGTCGGTATATTCAATTGCATAATGCTACGATAACTATCTGGCTGGGGTGGATATTATGAGTATGGTGCAACATTAGCCTCAGTGTTTCAATGCATTGTAGATTTTTTCTGCCAATGCTTGTGAAATACTCGGCACTTTTGCAATTTCCTCGACGCTAGCATTCAGTAAAGGTTGCAGTCCCCCCATATACTTCAGCAAAATTTGCCGCCGTTTAGGGCCAACTCCCTCTATCGTTTCTAATGCACTGGTATTTTTTACTTTAGCACGACGCTGCCTATGTCCGGTGATTGCATGGTTATGCGAGTCATCTCGGATATGTTGAATCAAATGCAATGCTGGTGAATCTGGTGGCAACGAGAACCCCTCCCCTTGCGCCTCCAGGAACAATGTTTCCAGCCCCGCTTTTCGATCACTTCCCTTAGCAACGCCGACCAATAATGGTTTTTGCTTATCCCACTCAACGGTGAGAGAAGCAAACACGTCAAAAGCCTGAGACAGCTGGCCTTTCCCTCCGTCAATGAAAATAACATCAGGAATTTTTTTGTCATCTAATGCCTTACCATATCGACGTTTAAGCACTTGAGACATCGCCGCATAATCATCACCAGGCGTTATGCCACTAATATTGTAGCGTCTATATTCCGAACGTACAGGACCATTTGCATCAAATACGACACAAGACGCGACAGTCTGCTCTCCCATCGTATGGCTGATATCAAAACATTCCATACGATTGATCTCATCAAGATTAAGAATCTTGGCTAACTCTTTCATTCGCTGATGTATTGTTGATTGCTGCGATAAACGAGTAATCAACGCAGTAGAGGCATTTGTGCGCGCAAGTTTAAGGTAACGCGCTCGATCCCCCCGAGGACGGCTTTGGATCTGAATTTTTCTTCCGGCCAACTCAGAAAGAGAGGAAGCCAGCAGATCCTTTTCCTCTAGGGTAAAGTCCAGCAAGATCTCACCTGGGAGTGTTCGCCCCTGGCTTCCTTGCAAATAAAACTGCCCAACGAAGGTCTGAACGACTTCACTGAGCTCAGTTCCGGCAGGAACTTTCGGGAAGTAACTCCGGCTTCCCAGCACTTTCCCTTGTCGAATAAATAGCACATGGACACAAGCTAATCCGGCATCAAACGCCACACCGATAACATCAAGATCTTCACTGTCGCCCGAAACGAACTGCTGTTCAGTAACTCGCCTTACTGCTTGTATTTGATCTCGAATACGTGCCGCATCTTCGAAATGCAACGATTGACTGGCTTCCTCCATCCGGGAAATCAGTTGTGTCAGTACCTGTTGGTCTTTGCCCGAGAGGAACAAACGCACATAATCAACCTGGCGTTGGTACTCATCATCACTCACAAGCCCTGCAACACAGGGGCCTGAACAACGGCCAATCTGATATTGCAGACAAGGCCGTGAACGATTGCGGTAGACACTGTTTTCACACTGTCTTACTGGAAAAAGTTTTTGCAATAATGCCAAGGTCTCGCGGACAGCATAAGAGTTTGGGAACGGGCCGAAATACTCACCCTTCTCATGCTTAGCACCGCGATGAATAGCTAAGCGCGGGTGAGTATCCGCACTCAAGAAAATAAGAGGATATGACTTATCATCACGCAACAGTACGTTGTAACGCGGCTGATAAAGCTTGATATAGTTATGCTCAAGCAGCAGTGCTTCCGTTTCTGTATGCGTCACGGTCACATCAATTTGAGCAATATTCTTAACCAAGGTCTCTGTTTTTCGACTGGCAACCTGAGCACGGAAATAACTCGTCAGACGTTTCTTGAGGTCTTTTGCTTTGCCGACATAAATAACTGTCCCCGTCTTATCATACATACGGTAAACACCAGGTTGGCTGGTGACAGTTTTCAAAAACTCTTTAGAATCGAAACAATCAGTCACTATTAGACAACGTCTCCGCGTTAAACAGACCGTGGCGAATGGCCAGATGGGTCAATTCAACGTCACCACTTATATTAAGCTTGCTAAACATCCGGTAGCGATAGCTGTTCACCGTTTTCGGACTCAGATGAAGTTGTTCCGAAATGTCGTTCACCTTTTGGCCTTTCGTTATCATGAGCATAATTTGTAACTCACGCTCTGACAAACAACTAAAAGGCGTTTCGGCTGGGGGCTCCAACTGACCCAAGGCCATCTGCTGCGCAATATCAGAAGCAATGTAGCGTTGCCCCGAATGAACCGCACGGATAGCCGTAACAACATCCTGAGGTGCCGCCCCCTTACTTAAATACCCACCGGCACCAGCCTGCATGACTTTTGCGGGCAGCGGGTTTTCAGTATGGATGGTTAGCATGATAACTTTAGTATCTGGAGAAAAACGCAAAATCTTACGAGTTGCTTCCAACCCGCCGATACCGGGCATATTCATATCCATCAAAACGATATCAACAACATGGCTACGGCACCATTTTACCGCATCTTCACCACACTGCATCTCGCCCGCTACTTTGATACCCTTGATATCTTCAAGAATGCGTCGAATCCCTGCGCGCACCAGTTCGTGGTCATCAACAAGAAGAACGCTAATCAAAGAAAATTCTCCAAAAATAAGGGAGTAACCTAATCACGCTTTGTTTACGACAATGATATTACTTGTTTTCGACCAAAGAATGAATACAGAATAATTGCAAATTCATATCTATATTGTTTGACAGATATTATTTTTATCATCATTTCGACTATGTACATAAAATCGCTGACATATCAATTAAC
>NZ_JAZGQE010000258.1:0-4583 GCF_048593885.1 Yersinia sp. 1252 StPb PI
CAGGTTAAATTTAAGTCTGGCTTTATGAAGTTTTATGAGCATGGGATTAATTTAGAGGATTTTGATGGTGAAGATACAGTAAAAGCTGGAAAGTATTATGTAGAAATGAATTTAAACTCAAAAAATATTGAAAGTTTAAATGTAAACTTTATTGAAACAGATAAAGAACAAGGTGTTCAACCTTGTTTCACTCCGAAAGATATACTGGCTTTTGGTGTAAGACTGAGCATGCTCCCTCAGGACTGGCAAAGCAATGGTTGCATCTTAATTAACGATATTATCCCAGATGCAACAATAACTTTTGACGATGGCGATCAGAAGCTATATCTGACGATACCACAGGTCTATGTGGAGAGTATGCCTAATGGATATATTAGACCAGAGTTATGGGATGAGGGTGTCCCAGCATTAACCTTAGCTTATAGTTTGAATGCATCTAATTATAAAAACTCATCTGAATATAATGATCATAAAAAAAACAAACAATTCTATTATGGCAGCTTGAATACATCAGCAAAGCTAGGACCATGGCGATTTTATACTAATGGTATGGCAAATAGTAGTAGCGATGAAAGTGTAACGTGGAATAACCAATCTGCTTATATACAGAGATCATTCGCGGCCAATCAGTCACAATTTATCTTTGGAGATGTGAATACTACTGGGGCTATGTTTAATACCACGCCACTTCGGGGGGCCAGCCTATATACTGATGATCGCATGCTGCCAAATTCTATGCGGGGATATGCACCAGTAATCAGAGGGGTCGCCGACAGTAATGCCTTGGTCACCATCCGACAAAATGGCAATGTTATCCATGAAACAAATGTTCCCCCTGGCGAGTTTATTATAAATGATTTAAATACAGCCGGTTATGGTGGGAATCTTGAAGTAACTATCAGAGAAGCAAGCGGAAATATAAGAGTACAAGTTGTGCCTTATTCTAGTATTCCTCAACTTTTACGTGAAGGATACTCAAGATACACGGCCACAGTAGGTGAGATAAGAAGCTCAAACCTTAGTGATCCACCCATGTTATTTGAGGGGAGCTATCAATATGGATTTAATAATTATATTACTGGCTATGGTGGTATACAGAAAACTATATCAACTGATTATTTTGCATTGCTTGGTGGGGTTGCATTTAATACACCAGTCGGTGCGTTAAGTTTTGATGCGACACGTTCTTCAACTTCAGTTAAAGCAGATGATGAATCGCAATGTGACTCTACATTTTGCAATATGAGTTTTAAAGTAAGCCTGGCGAAGGTCGTTGAACCAACAAAAACTAATTTTAGCTTAATGGCATATCGCTACTCAAGTAGTAATTATTTTACATTAATGGATGCGCTTAATACTGTTGAGGCCCAAAAGAGTGGCAAAGGTATTCGTACTGAAAATTATCGCGAAGTACTTGAAGCAAATATAAATCAAAATCTATCCCCTGGGTGGGGAAGCCTCTTTTTAACAACCTACTATGGTCGATACTGGCATAAAGATGTTAATGAGAAGAATACGTTAAACTACCAAGTTGGCTATGCAAACTCGGTAGGGTCCGTCAATTATAGCTTAGGTTTTAATCGGTTAAATAATCGCTATGGTAATGGTGAGAATACCTTACGTTTATCACTCAGCATTCCATTAGATACGGCTTCAAGTCATCGTAATAGGCCAAGATTAACGTCGACAATAAGTCATAATGATCGCGAGTCCCGATTAAAAACAGCGATTAGTGGTACTGTTGGCGAACATCAAGAATATAGCTATGGATCTTGGATCGATGGAACAAGCAATAGTGATCGCAATTTCGGCATTAACGGTGGATATAGTGGTAACACATCATTAATAAATCTTGGTTATAGCCAAGGTAGATCGAACTCTATGGCTTCAGTAAATTTAAGTAGTGGTATTGTCGTGCATGCCGGCGGAGTGAACCTATCGCATTCTATTAGCGATACCTTGGGTATTATTGAAGCCAAAGGTGCGACTGGAGCCAGTATTTATCCTTATACAAATGCACGGGTAGCTAAAAATGGATATGCTATTTTACCGTATTTGTCACCATTCCAATATAATGATATCTCTCTTAATGTAAAAGATATGCCAACTAATATAGAGATTGAAGAGGATAGAATTAAAATAGTGCCAACAGCAGGTGCTTCTGTATTAGTTAAGTTTGATACTAAAAATATTAATAACCAAATTCTTAAGATTAAGAATGAAGAAGGACACTATATCCCCTTTGGTGCCAACGCCTATAATGCTGCTGGTGATTCACTAGGTGTGGTTGGTCAAGGTGGGAATATCATTCTCTCGAGTGAGAAATCGCAGAGTATTACTATTGTTTGGAACAGTAAAGAAGGCATACAGAAATGTTTTATCAACTATATACCTGAACTCTATTCTGACTATGAAAACATAAAAATCGTCAACACTATTTGTCGTAATGAAAGTAGCTAACCTAATTGAGGTGAATGTTATATGTTAATTATTAGGATGTTAACCCTTATTGCTTTGTCGTTAGGTTGGATGAGTTCGAGTGTAATAGCTGCAACCTGTTCGGGAAATGTAGCAACGGTTGCTATGCCTCAATTGGTTCTTAACCCAGCAGAAAATGGAGCAATAGGTTCTGTTCTTGGATCGCGGCTTATTCCCGTTAATACATTAAATTATACCTGTGGGGGGGGGGTAAAAACCCGCCTAACGTCTACTTATACGCGCGGTAATTCTTTATCAGCTCTTCCTGATGTATACAGTACTGAAATTGGTGGTGTAGGAATCAGAATAAAATGGCCCGTTAGCCGTGACGCTGCTTATTTTCCAACGATTCAAGATTGTCAATCGCCTTGCACCATAAATAACGACAGTTTATTAATCGAATTTATTCAAACCGGAAAAATAACAGCAGGGGATATCCCCCAGGGTGAAATTGCAAAGGTTGTCCTTACTGCAGCTGAGGAGGCAAGCAATAGTCTAACATTATTATCTATAGTGTTAACAGCCAATACTTCAGTTGTTGTACGTTCCTGTATGATCGCAAATTCAAATTTAAATATTGATTTGGGAAATTATCCTCTTTCTGATTTCAATACAGGTAATAAACATGGAACTCCAATTCCATTTTCAATCTCAGTATATTGTCCACAGGCGTCTTCTGTAAAAATAGCATTTACCACTGTTGAACAACAACCTGTAACCTCCTCTAGAGGGGTTATCCAAAATACTATTCCCGTTGAAAATGGTGGTGCGAAAGGAATAGGGACAAGGATGTTAACTGGGAATGGGATTAATGCTCAACAGGTGGATGGTACAAAATCATCCGAAATTATATTTAACGTAGATGAACATAAAGATCTAAAATATTTTGCCCAAATATACATAGTGGATCCAAATAGGAAAAACATCACATCAGGAAATGTTGCTGGCCAAGTTTATTTCAATTTAACGATAGAGTAATATCATGTTTGGTATCGTCAGAATGGTTATTATTAATAGGATGTATTTAACAGGCTGCATTGTCGCGCCATTCGCATTTATGTGCGCACAGGTTAATGCTCAAATACAGCCACCACAATTAAATACTCAAGCATCAAACGCATCCAGAGAATTAGATAGACTGGAACGTAGCCGTACACGCTCAATGATTCAAGATGAAAAACGTAGAGAGAGCGAAATAAGACGTCAGAATAATATTCTCAATGAGCAGCATGAGGATAATCTTTTGAAGTCAAAATATACGTTTTTTATTCATCATATTAGTATTGAAAACGATGATATCTATGCCAATTCACCACAAAGGCAGAAGATTATTATGCAATTCTTAGATACTGAGATGGGACAAAAGGAGATAATGGAATTGGTTAAGGATTTGACCAATTTCTATGTTGGCAAGGGTTATGCGACAACGCTGGTGACTGTTCAACCGGGTAGTTTACGTGAGGGGGTACTTAAATTAGAGGTATTATGGGGGAAGATTTCAGGGTTTAGTGTCGAGGGGAATCCACCCACATTCTTTGAAAAAACCAGGCTGTTTAGTGCAATTCCTTTTGCCCAAGGGAATAAACTTAAAATGTCAGATATTGACCAAGGGTTGGATAACTTACTTCGAGTTTCAAGGACTGATAAATTACAAATTGTTCCATCGGATGACTTTGGCTACTCAACTTTAGATCTCAGTAATTCAAGTTATTTTCCTATTTCACTCTCTGTAGGGATGAATAACTCAGGCCGTGAAGATGATGGTTGGCATCAATACAATTCGACTTTGACCGTAAATAATTTTTCCGGATTTAATGACTCTTTATCTTTCTATTATGCTTACAATGATTTGTATGCCAAAACCGATAGTCAAAGTTCTTGGTCTATGAATTACAGTTTACCACTTGGCTATTGGTTGCTAGATGCTTCCTTATATCGTTCTGAATATGAGAAGGTTATTGGTGGATACTTTGGTGGCTATCATAGTGAAGGTACTTCCCAGCGGGCTTCTACTAAATTAAGCCGCGTTATTTTTCGAGACGCAGTGGGGAAGTTTAGTGCTTATACAAAGGTTGAAGGCCGCGATAATACTAATAAAATAGAAG
>NZ_JAZGQE010000259.1:0-4573 GCF_048593885.1 Yersinia sp. 1252 StPb PI
AGAAAGATAATTAATTCACAAGGAGTGATTATATGGTAGTTCGTTTATCTGCATTAATTGTTGCTTTAACTGTATCGTTCTCTTCGATTGCAGCAACTTCACAAGAAGATATCCAAGGAGCTAAGGTTGTCACTGTGACTACCGAAACAATATCCGGCCATCTTAATATTGCAAATGGCCGTAACTGTTTGGATGAGAATACCCAAGGTAAGCCTACCTTGTTAGCCTGTGATAGCGTGGCACAGGCCAGTTCAGAAAAAAACATCTTCCATTACATCGTGTTGAAAAGTGGGCAGTGTTTGTCAGATGAAGGTGGCTCAATACCGGTCATGGCAACCTGTGATTATCAGAACACAAAACAACAATGGAAAGCTCTTCAAGGTGTTGGTACGGATGTGCGAAATGTAGCATCAAATAAGTGCCTGACAACTGCAGGGTTGGACAAATCGGTGACGATGGCTACATGTGCTGGCCTGCCAGCTCAGAATTGGAAATTGCCTCAGTAAAGTAGCATTACAGGTGGCATTCATTGAGTGCCATCGATAATGTCTGTAGTAATATATTCTCGTTATTACTTCATTGACCAGAGGTTGTTATATGCAAGACATAATGCTTTTTGGTGAGGGGTGGAATGGGTAAGTGCGCAGTATTGAGCAGGGATTACGTAGGTTAAATTTAATTCCGCACCGAAAAGACCCACACTTACGTGAAGTCACCTTTCAGGTTACCGACTACTATTCTGATAATGGTGAAATATATCTCGTTGATTATGTTGATAATGAACCAGTAATGGAAGATATTGAAGAAGCAATTATGAGACAGAAGCCAAAACCAATATAAGCCCAGCATGCACGGCTAATCACTTAGCGAACAATAAGCCACTGACTTTATAAGCCGGTGGCTTTTCTATTTGAAATATTTATCTAGTGGATCGAAGTATCTGTACTTTCTGTAGAAAGCTATCCAGTAAGCCAGTCCCATCAAGCCCCCGACAGCAGAAAGCTTTAAACAAGTTATTTTTCGGTTTGTAAGAAACTCAAAAAATGAGTATTCACCTTTCAATATATCAATAAGAGCACCACCAATAATCAGATCTAGTACCAGATACATTGCTGGGATAGCGGTAGCATAGGCTGCTGTTAGATAGATGAATAGAAATAGTCGATACTTTGTATCAATGTGCATGTAAAAAACTCGTTAAAAGAAATAGTAATACAAATCCATCGGGATATCTTAGCAAGTATTTCAGAGCTTTGGCATAGCCCGAGGCTTTTCTATTTAGGGATAGATCATGGCAACTCTTAAAGATTTATCCAATCAGTTGCAGTCGATAAAAAAACAGATCCCCTTTGCTGCTGCTCAAGCACTAACTAGTGTGGCTCGTCAGATTGCAGAAGCTCAGAAAGTCGGTATGCAGCGCAATCTGGATAATCCGACCCCTTTCACCGTTAATTCCGTTGGCTCGTTTGGTGCCCGCAAAAACCGATTGCAGGCTAAGGTATTCGTGCGTGATATCGCCGCCAGCTACCTCGAACCGCTCGAGTTCGGCGGGCAGCACAAGCTCAATGGTCAGGCGCTGCTCAATCCTAAAAACATAAAGCTGAATAAGTTCGGTAACTTAGCCCGTAACAAAACGCAGCAGCTCAAGGCTAAGGAGAATGTCTTTGTGGGGGAGGTGAATGGCGTTAATGGTTTCTTCCAGCGTAAGAAAGGCAAGAAGAGCAAAAAGGTTAAGAAGCGTCAGAAGCGCTCCCCTAACGGAGTGCATCGCGCTAGAGAGAAACAAAGAGCACCTAAACTGCTGATTCAATTTGGTGACGCATTGGCAGTTAAACCAACGCTTGGATACTTCGACCGGGCGAATGCAATGGCACAGGCTTTGATGCCTGGCGCGTTAAGCCTGGCAATCAAGCAGGCGTTGAAGACTGCAAAATAGAGAGTTATATGACAACCATTATCATCTAGAAAAAAATGGGTCCTTTCTGAGACCTTTGTAATGTACGGGCATTGCGCGCCGTGCAGTTTTACCAGCTATAAATTTTTCATTTTGTGTCCCATGTCCCACGTGCATAGTTATGCAACTGTAACCGTCAGACCTTACGCAGCGCGGCTGTAGCTGTTTTTCTGCGTGGGACATTTTAGATGGGACACAGAAAAATGTCCCACAGCAATGTCCCATGTCCCACAGAGGCAATTTTCATCATGAGCACAATGACGCAGATTGATTATGCCAAGCATGTAGGTGTGGATCGGAAGACGGTGAGCCGCTGGATAAAGGCGGGAAAATATATTGTTCTTGATGGTGATCTGGTCAACGTAGAGGAAAGTGATAAGGCTGTTGCCACTTTGCGCGACAGTAAAGATCCACGGACTAAAAACGCCAGCAGAAAGAAGCCAGCAAAAGTTAAAGCTGCTGATATTGATGACAGTACCGATGCGACTGTTAAAGAAATCATGCTGGCAAACGGAGCTGAGTGGTCGAGGGAAGAGGCCGCAAGGGTGAAAGAAAATTACCTGGCATTATTAACCAAGTTGGAGTTTGAGAAAGAAGACGGGCAGCTAGTAGAGTTGACTGCCGCGGAAGCTATTTTGTTTAGCGCTTTTCGTGAACAACGTGATGCCTGGATGAACTGGCCGTCAAGGGTGGCTCCTTTGATGGCGGCTGACTTGAATGTTCCCGCCGATAGGATGACAGAGGTGTTATTAGCATATGTCCATAAACACATCTCTGGCCTCGGTGAACCTGAGTTTAACGCAGAGCAAACATGATCGGTTGCTTCGCAGCGTTCGTAAGGGATGGACACCACCACCACGAATTAGTGTCCCGGACTGGGCTGACGAATACCGAAAACTGGCAAAAGAGGCGGGTAGTACATCAGGAAATTGGGAAACTTCAACTGTAGAAATTGCCCGTGGCCCCATGCTTGCGGCGACAGAATCCGGGGTGCATATCATTACCGTGATGTGTTGTACCCAGTTGATGAAAACAGCGTTGCTTGAAAATCTATTTGGTTACTTTGCTCATCTCGACCCTTGCCCAATGTTGTTATTACAACCAAAAGAAGATGCCGCCGAGCAGTTCTCGAAAGAGCGTATTACCCCACTGGTGAGAGTGACACCGGTACTTCGCCAGCTTATTGGCGGCAACAAGCAGAAAAATTCAAAAGAGACATTATTGTACAAGTCCTTTACTGGTGGGTTTCTGGCACTGGCGGGGGCAGGTAGCCCGGATAACCTTGCCCGTCGCCCGATTCGGGTATTACTGGCCGATGAGGTAGATAAGTATCCAATTACCCGTGAGGGTGGCCCGATAACCGAGCGCCATCCGCTGCTGCGTCCGGCGGCACTGAACCTGACCTGATTCTATGGATTTTGTCATGGATGTGCTGGCCAACGGGCGCAGGATCAAATATCTGACTTGCGTAGACGATTTCACGCAGGAGTGCTTGATGGTGATCGTTGCCTTTGGTATTTCTGACGTTAAGGTCACACGTATTTTGGATAGCATTACGCTATTTCGTGGCTATCAGAGGCTACGATAAGAACAGATCAGGAGCCGGAGTTTACCTGCCGAGTGTTTGATCAGTGGGCATATGGACACTGAGTGGAATTAGGACTTATTTAGCTTGGGAAGCCGACCGATAATAGGGTTATTGAGAGCTTTTACGGATATTTTCGTGATGAATGTTTGAATGAACTCTGTATTGTCGATATCAGAGACTAACATCACCTCGCGTTACCTGGTAGTAGAGGTCGGCGACGTAATTATCGCGAACATATACTCAGATCAATTCTGAAATGAAAAAACGGGAACTTCTAGTCCCCATTTTTATATTGTTATCACAAAGTGATTAAGAGATGATTAATTCGAACTCTGAAGCAATTGAACTTTTTCGATGTTGAGTTTTTTGCAACTTTCAATAGATTTTGGCTGTATGTCGAATCTGACTTTCCCGATATCACCACTTTTAGTCCAATTTGCCAATTTAGACATGTTAAAGATAGCTCCATTCTGAGGAAGAGAAATACTAATACTGTTTTCCTCACTAAAACCACTGCTATGTACTGAACTCCAGAATATTTGAACAAACAAATCAGTAGATTCACTATTATTGCAATTAACATTTAAATAAAGATCACTGTTTTTTTGTGCGTTTAATGGCGGATTAAAAATGAATGCGACAAATGGATCATTTCCGGTAATCTTATAACCATCCTTACTTTCGGTCACATCATGTGTCAAGTATTTACTGCCATTTGTTCCATTACCTTCATTTTTCGCTTTGTATGCGTATAAAGGTGGTGGAGACAGAAAGAAATTATTAATTATACTTCTCTCAACTGTTGTGACAAAAACATAGTCTGGTTTGTATTTTTTAATAACATTATACAACCAGTCAGGATCAGACCCGAAGTAATGAAGCTGAACTGTTTCAGTGAAGTGAGCAGCCATAAAAGGTGACATTGCTGTACCAAATGAATCTCTTAGCCAAAGTACTTTAGCATTATGGCTAGCATTACTGGACGAAATACGAGTAGGTCTGTCTGGAGCATCGATAAGCACATTAGTGCT
>NZ_JAZGQE010000025.1:0-38953 GCF_048593885.1 Yersinia sp. 1252 StPb PI
CTATTCATAATATTATTTTTTTTGGGTGCGGCAGAATATTACCTTTTTTCCAGAGCTTGATTGTACTTGTCTATACGAGTATATGTTAATAAATACTCAAGCTAAGTAATGTCGTTGATACCTGAAAAACTGGTTGAAGGAAATTGCCGTGACTGCCCAAAATAGATTCCGTGATACTGAGATTCGTGCCCCGCGTGGTACGCAACTTACGGCCAAAAGTTGGCTGACCGAAGCCCCGTTACGTATGCTAATGAACAATCTTGATCCAGACGTGGCTGAGAATCCAAAAGAGTTAGTGGTTTACGGCGGTATCGGCCGCGCAGCCCGCAATTGGGAATGCTATGACAAGATTGTTGAAAGCCTGACCCATCTGAATGACGACGAGACGCTACTGATTCAGTCGGGTAAGCCCGTCGGTGTCTTCAAAACCCACAGTAACGCCCCTAGAGTATTGATTGCCAACTCGAATCTGGTGCCTCATTGGGCCAACTGGGAGCATTTTAACGAACTGGATGCCAAGGGGTTGGCGATGTACGGCCAGATGACCGCAGGCAGTTGGATTTATATCGGTAGCCAAGGCATTGTGCAGGGTACCTATGAAACCTTCGTCGAAGCCGGTCGGCAGCACTTTGGTGGCAGCCTGAAAGGGCGCTGGGTATTAACGGCAGGTCTGGGTGGCATGGGCGGGGCACAGCCACTGGCGGCAACCTTGGCGGGTGCATGTTCTCTGAATATTGAGTGCCAGCAGAGCCGCATCGATTTCCGTCTTAAAACCCGTTATGTCGATCAACAAGCCACCGATCTGGATGATGCGTTAGCGCGAATCGAAAAATATACTGCGGCGGGTGAAGCTGTTTCTATTGCACTGTGTGGCAATGCGGCTGAAATTTTACCTGAGCTGGTTCGTCGTGGGGTTCGCCCAGATATGGTGACCGACCAAACCAGCGCACATGACCCGCTAAACGGTTATCTACCAAAAGGTTGGAGCTGGGAAGAGTATCGTCAGCGCGCCCAAAGCGAACCGGCACTGGTGGTTAATGCCGCTAAAACTTCCATGGCGGAACATGTTGAAGCGATGCTGGCCTTCCACAATATGGGTATCCCAACCTTTGATTACGGCAATAATATTCGCCAGATGGCACAAGATATGGGGGTCACTCATGCTTTTGATTTCCCTGGTTTTGTCCCTGCGTATATTCGCCCGCTATTCTGTCGTGGTATTGGCCCGTTCCGCTGGGCTGCGCTCTCTGGTAACGCCGACGATATTTATAAAACCGATGCTAAGGTTAAGGAACTTATCCCTGATGATGAGCATTTGCATCACTGGTTGGATATGGCCCGCGAACGTATCAGTTTCCAAGGGCTACCGGCCCGTATTTGCTGGGTAGGCTTGGGGCAGCGCGCTAAATTAGGTTTGGCTTTTAACGAGATGGTTCGTAGTGGTGAACTGTCGGCCCCGATTGTCATTGGCCGCGACCATCTGGACTCCGGTTCAGTTGCCAGCCCTAACCGAGAAACCGAAGCGATGCAGGACGGCTCTGATGCCGTATCTGACTGGCCGCTACTCAATGCATTGCTCAATACGGCCAGTGGCGCAACGTGGGTTTCTCTGCACCACGGTGGTGGTGTCGGGATGGGCTTCTCCCAGCACTCTGGCATGGTGGTGGTCTGTGATGGCACTGATGATGCTGCTGAGCGTATCGCTCGGGTATTACATAACGATCCGGCTACTGGTGTTATGCGCCATGCTGATGCAGGTTATGACATTGCCATTAACTGTGCACAAGAGCAGGGGTTGAACCTGCCGATGGTTGCTGCAACTCAAGGTAAAAAATCATGAAAACAGTCAATAAAACAATGGTACTGCACCCTGGGTTGATGACGTTGGCGGATTTGCGACATATATACCAACATCCAGTCAATATATCGTTGGATGAAAGTGCTGATGCGCCTATCCAGCAGAGTGTGAAGTGCGTACAGGCAATATTGGCAGAAAAGCGTACTGCCTATGGCATTAATACTGGTTTTGGCCTGTTAGCATCGACTCGCATCGCTACCGAAGATCTGGAGAACCTGCAACGTTCGATAGTCCTTTCCCACGCGGCCGGCGTCGGAGAGCCAAATGACGACGCCATTGTGCGGCTGATTATGGTGCTGAAAATCAATAGCCTGGCGCGTGGATTTTCAGGTATCCGTCGGGAAGTCATTGATGCGTTGATTACGTTAGTTAACGCAGAGGTCTATCCGCATATTCCGCTAAAAGGATCCGTGGGTGCTTCCGGTGATTTAGCACCGCTGGCGCACATGAGCTTGCTGCTGTTGGGAGAAGGTAAAGCGCGCTATCAGGGCGAATGGCTTGATGCTCGCACGGCTCTGACGAAAGCGGGCCTGGAACCGCTCACCTTAGCGGCCAAAGAAGGATTGGCATTACTCAATGGCACTCAGGTTTCAACAGCTTATGCACTACGTGGTTTGTTTGAAGCCGAAGATCTCTATGCTGCGGCGTCTGTCTTTGGCAGCCTCACCGTGGAAGCGGCTTTAGGCTCCCGTAGCCCGTTTGACGCACGTATTCATGCGGTGCGAGGCCAGCGTGGTCAGATTGACGCGGCCAATACTTATCGCCACCTGTTGGGCGATCGCAGTGAAGTCTCTGAATCTCATAAGAATTGTGACAAAGTACAGGATCCTTACTCTCTGCGTTGTCAGCCGCAGGTGATGGGTGCCTGCCTGACTCAAATGCGTCAGGCAGCAGAGGTGCTGGCTATCGAGTCGAATGCAGTATCAGATAATCCGCTGGTGTTTGCCGAACAAGGCGATGTGCTGTCAGGCGGTAATTTCCATGCTGAGCCGGTGGCTATGGCAGCGGATAATCTGGCATTGGCACTGGCTGAAATAGGTTCATTAGCCGAGCGTCGTATTTCACTATTAATGGATAAACATATGTCGCAGTTACCACCATTCCTGGTGGAAAATGGCGGCGTAAACTCTGGTTTTATGATTGCACAGGTGACTGCTGCTGCATTAACCAGCGAAAATAAAGGGCTGGCATACCCTTCCAGTGTTGACAGTATTCCTACATCCGCCAATCAGGAAGACCATGTTTCTATGGCACCACGTGCGGGTAAACGCTTGTGGGAAATGGCTGAAAACGTGCGCGACATTCTGGCTGTTGAGTGGTTAGCGGCATGTCAGGGGTTGGATTTGCGCAAAGGTTTGAAAACCTCGGATGCATTGGAGCCTGCCCGCCAGCTATTGCGCCAACATGTAGCCTACTACGAGAAAGATCGTTTCTTTGCCCCCGATATTGAAGCGGCAAGCCAACTCATTGCACAGCGTCATATGAATGAACTGATGCCTGCGCACCTACTACCCAGCCTTTAATAACGATTTGTCCACTAATAACCGTTCATCAACTAATAACAATTAATCTACTAATAACAACGGTCACCAGTTATTACATCAACCTATGGGTGGTCCCGATTACCGGGATCACCCTCTCTGAACCCCTGCCTGAAAAGGCACAAATTTTGCGAGAATGTACCATGAAGAATGATTCATCCACGCTCAAACGAGGCCTCAGTGCCCGGCATATCCGGTTTATGGCGTTAGGTTCCGCCATTGGGACCGGTCTGTTTTATGGTTCTGCCGAGGCGATTCGTCTGGCGGGACCAGCAGTTTTACTTGCTTATCTCATCGGCGGCGCGGCCGTGTTTATGGTGATGCGCGCACTGGGTGAGATGGCAGTGCATGACCCGGTAGCAGGCTCTTTCGGTCACTATGCCAGCCGTTATCTTGGGCCGCTGGCCGGTTTTCTCACTGGCTGGACCTATACCTTCGAGATGATTATTGTGGCGTTGGCTGATGTTACCGCATTCGGTATCTATATGGGGTTATGGTTCCCTGATGCGCCACAGTGGGTTTGGGTGCTGAGTATTATTTTCTTTATTGGTGCGCTGAATCTCTGCTCAGTCAAAGTGTTTGGTGAAATGGAGTTTTGGCTATCGTTGCTAAAAGTGACGGCGATTATTGCCATGATTGCTGCCGGCTTGGGCATCATGATGTTTGGCTTTGGTGCAGGTCATGAGAGCACCGGTGTCAGTAATCTCTGGTCTCATCAAGGATTTATGCCGAATGGCTTGACGGGGGTGATTGCATCATTTGCCGTGGTGATGTTTGCTTTTGGGGGGATCGAAATTATCGGTGTCACGGCCAGTGAGGCGAAGAACCCAGAAAAAGTGCTACCACGTGCCATTAATACCGTACCGATACGCATTCTACTGTTCTATGTTTTGACCTTGTTTGTGCTGATGGCTATTTATCCATGGAATAGCATTGGGCAAAATGGCAGTCCTTTTGTTGAAATTTTCAGTAGCTTAGGTATCAGTTCTGCCGCTAATATTTTGAATCTGGTGGTTATTACCGCGGCTATTTCCGCCATTAACAGTGATATTTACGGTGCGGGTCGCATGATGTACGGCATGGCGCAAGAAGGGCTGGCACCGAAGTGTTTTAGCCGTCTGACCCGTAATGGTGTGCCATGGATGACTATTTTGGTGATGGCAATCGCACTGTTATGTGGTGTGGTGCTGAACTATCTGATCCCGAAAAATGTATTCCTGATTATTGCCTCGATTGCCACCTTTGCGACGGTCTGGGTATGGCTGATGATCCTTATCTCGCAAGTGGCGATGCGCCGCTCTATGAGCAAAGAGAATATTGCCCGGCTGACATTCCCGGTACCGTTCTGGCCAGTGGCACCGATTCTGACCATCATCTTTATGGCATTTATTATCGCGGTTTTAGGTTACTTCCCTGATACCCGTATCGCCATGTATGTTGGGGTGGCGTGGGTAGTATTAATGACTCTCGCCTGGTGGGTCTGGTTACGCAAAGCTTCACCACGGTCCCTTCAAGAACCGATAGAGAGTTTGCAAAAACAGATAGAAAGTCGCGAGGTTTAGCCACGACTGGCCGCTGATGATCGATTCAGCGGCCATACTGTTGCTTTTTAGCTCTGTGAGGGGCGAGCCGGCACATTGATCACCAATTTTTGGTGTAATTCTAACGCCATGGTTTCAAGGCGGGTGGTTAATTGATTGGTCAGGGTGGTGAGTTCTGTATTCTGCCGCAGTAACTCCAGCATTTGCTCCGCATTTTGCGCTGCCATTCTTTGCCGCTCTTCATTCGCAATGGCTAGTGCCTCGCGATGTTGTGCATCGGCTTGTGCATTAGCCTTATCACGTTCTGCCTGGCGGGTTTGTGCCAATAAAATAAGGGGTGCTGCGTAGGCCGCCTGTAAGCTAAAAGCCAGATTTAGCAAAATAAACGGGTAAATATCAAATTTGACAATACCCATCACATTCAGACCAATCCAGATCACCACAATGAGTGTTTGTGCGCCAAGGAAGACTGGCGTGCCGAAAAAACGGGCAAAAGCTTCTGCTTTCTGGGCAAACCAACTGTTGCCGAAAGGGGTTGATAAGTGTTCATGAGCACGATGGTAGCGGAGATAATCGACTTTACGTGGCTGTAGTGGCGGCTGCTCGGTCACGGGTTCAGTTTTTTTCATAGGATGTTACCCCGGTAGATGAAGGATTCTGTTGAGGTCAGCTCACGACAAAATTAAATCAGGTTACTTAATGCTTCAGACTATTTAATTATAGAGTGGGGTCCGATGAGCAATGGATAATTACCCCGTCTAAAGATGTTGAGTTGATGGAATAATCACATATTCATTTTATTGTTATCGCACTATATACCAAGATAATGTTTTGCGTTTAAAGTAGCGGCGTGGCCAGATGGTGATAAACTGACCTCAATTGTGAAAAATTATATACATACGGAGTAGCGGCCCATGCCTGCCATAGCCATTAAGCGGTGGATTAAACGGATTGTACTGGTCTTGGTGGTAATGTCAGTTACCATACTGGCGATACGAATTTACGATACACAACGTGGCCCAAAGCTCGAGCTTTGGCATACGTTTGTTCCTCATGATATGCGCGCGGCTGAGATTGATAAAGCCAGTTGGGCGGATTACATCAAAGCTGAAAATAACCTTTTCGATGAAGTGCGGATTAATGTTACCGAGAAACTGGAACCAAGGAATGAAATTCCATTAAATCGTTATTACTCTGGTAGCTCGATTTACCCTCCACATTTCAAAAATGACTGGAATCGTTCATATATTCTTGAGCCAGAAGGTAAACCTAAAGGTGCGGTGGTCTTACTGCATGGTTTAACTGACACCCCTTATAGCCTGCGTCATATTGCTGAAAATTATCGTCAGCGTGGATATGTTGCCATTGGTATTCGTTTGCCCGCTCACGGAACAGTGCCTGCGGCTCTGACCGATGTTGAATGGCAGGACTGGCTGGCGGCAACGCGCTTAGCTGTTCGTGAAGCCAAAGCACTGAGTGGCCCTGATTTACCGCTACACGTGGTCGGCTTCTCCAATGGCGGCGCGTTGGCAATGAAATATACGTTGGATTCAATGGATGACCCGACACTGGCGAAACCGGTGCGGGTTATCTTGATATCCCCGATGATCGGTGTCACCAGTTTTGCGCGTTTTGCCGGTATTGCCGGTTGGCCCGCTATCTTCCCGGCCTTTGCTAAAGCAGCCTGGTTGGGGATTGTGCCGGAGTTTAATCCTTTCAAATATAACTCGTTCCCAGTGAATGCTGCCCGTCAGTCTTATTTACTGACGTCTGTGCTGCAACAGCAAATTGCGCGTGATGCCAGAAACAATAAGATGGAGGAGTTACCCCCGATTCTGACCTTCCAGTCGTTAATGGATTCAACGGTCAGTACTCGTGCGGTCGTTACTGCTCTTTATAACCACTTGCCGAAGAATGGTAGCGAAGTGGTGCTGTTCGATTTGAACCGTGCCGCCAGTTTCGGCCCGCTATTGAGAGCTTCTTCTTATACTGCTCTGGCGCGTTTGTTGCCTCCACCGCCACGTAATTATAGCGTAACGGTGATTACCAACGTTTCACCGCAAAGTAATGAAACAGTGGCGCTGACTACCTTGGCGGGTGAGACTAACGAGGTTTCAGTACCTACCGGCTTGATTTACCCACCGGACATTTTCTCGTTATCCCACGTGGCATTGCCATTCCCAATGAGTGATTCGCTGTATGGCCGCTATCCAGAACCGCGTGACCAATACGGTATCAGCTTGGGGACTTTTGCCGCTCGTGGTGAGCGGGCGGTACTGGTTGTCGGGTTAGACTCCCTGATGCGTATCTCATCAAATCCATTCTATTCGTACATGTTGCAGCGGATAGATGACAAGATAGACGCACCAGCGAAATAAGATGGTGTTAAAGCCTCCGAATCGGGGGCTTTTCCATAATGAGTGCCATACTTTCAAGTCGTAGCTGTTGTTCATATTTACTGACCCAGAAAGGAAAGCAAAATGTCTATTGAAAAAGTCGTATACCGTGCCAAAGCTAAAGCCACTGGCGGGCGTGATGGTCGGGCAACATCCTCAGATGGTGTATTGGATGTGAAATTGGGCGTCCCAAAAGAGATGGGTGGGGCGGGAGGTGCTGTGACTAATCCAGAACAGCTCTTTGCTGCGGGCTATTCAGCTTGTTTCCTTGGTGCGCTGAAATTTGTGGCATCAAAAGAAAAGGTGAAAGTGCCGGATGATGCCAGCATTGAAGGTACCGTGGGCATTGGTGCCATTCCAACCGGTTTTGGTATTGAAGTGCAACTGGATATCAGCTTGCCGGGTATCGAGCGTAGCGTAGCAGAAGATTTGGTGAAAAAGGCGCATGTTGTCTGCCCATATTCCAATGCCACGCGTGGCAATATTGATGTGACATTGAATATCAAATAAGCCAATTTCTCATCTCAGCAGCCCATAAGAATTATCTTGTGGGCTATATGCTGCACCCCCGAATTTTCTGCTCTAACTTCAAATAAATAAGCCAATATATCCTCTAGAGACTATGCGCTAGTTCGTGGATTGACGAACTAAGAATTGTTAAGATAATTCTTGTAACTAAAATCAATAGCATGCTTATTGATCTCGCACTGAACCTGAGGGGGGGTTCACTGTCTGACTGATTCAAGCCGCAAATAGTGTCTCTGGAGACCTGGCGTTATATGGACAGAGTTAAATCTTTATCACAGCAAAGCATTTCTTTGTTGTTGGCTGTTTATATTGGTATTTTCCTGAATATATCTGTCTTTTATCGTCGTTTTGACTCCTTTAGCCAAGGTATCCAAGGCATAAAAGTCGTGTCTGCTATCATCGAAGTGATGGCCATTATTCTGTTTACCTTTTTTGTTATGAGGGTGATCTCCCTCGGTGGCCGGTGGTTTTATCGTGTTATTGCCACCCTGCTGGTCCTAATTTCTGTCGCTGCCAGCTATTACATGACTTTTTTCAATGTTGTCATTGGCTACGGCATCGTTATTTCGGTGCTGACCACCGATACAGATTTATCGAAAGAAGTCATCGGGTTACATTTTGTCATTTGGATGGTGCTGGTCAGCACACTACCGCTACTACTTATCTGGAAAAACACTCTGCGGCTAACCCTGCTTGAGCAATTTTTGACGCCAGGGCAGCGTATTAAGCCTGTTTTGTTGATGGCAGTTGCTGTGGCGCTGGTTTGGTTGCCGTTACGCTATCTGGATAATGTACAAGATGCTAATGAGCAGCTGAAAACGGTGGATTTACCGAGTTATGGCGGTGTGGTTGCTCACTCATATTTACCCTCTAACTGGTTGGCTGCATTGGGTTTATATGCTTATACCCAATATAACGAGCGTTATGATGCGGTAACATTGTATAACCCGACCGAACACCATACTTATATCGCGCCGGCCGGTATTGATGACACCTATGTTGTGTTTATCATTGGCGAAACAACGCGTTGGGATCATATGGGGTTGTTGGGATACCCACGTGATACCACTCCTCGCCTGAGTAAAGAGAAGAATTTAGTCGCTTTCCGTGGCACATCTTGTGATACCTCAACCAAACTTTCACTGCGCTGCATGTTTGTGCGCGAAGGCGGCACTGAGAATAATCCACAGCGCACATTGAAAGAGCAAAATGTGTTTACGGTGATGAAATCATTGGGTTTTACCTCTGAACTGTTTGCCATGCAGAGCGAAATTTGGTTCTACAACAATGCGAATACTGATAATTACTCGTTCCGTGAATTGATTGCTTCAGAGAAGCGCAACGATGATAAGCCGGTAGATGACATGCTGCTGGTTGATGAATTGAAGGAGTCTCTGGGGCGTTATCCTGTAGGCAAGCATTTGGTGGTATTGCACACCAAAGGCTCACATTACCTCTATTCCCAACGCTATCCCCGCAGTTATGCCCGCTATCAGCCTGAATGTATGGGGGTCGATGATTTTTGCAGTAAGCAGCAATTGGTGAACGCTTTTGATAACAGTGTGCTGTATACCGATTCGTTTATCGCAAATGTGATTGACCAAATGCGGGATAAAAAAGCATTAGTGTTTTATGCATCGGATCATGGTGAGTCTATTGACGAGAACTCCCACTTCCACGGAACACCACGTGAAATGGCGCCCCCGGAGCAATTCCGTGTGCCATTGATGGTTTGGGCCTCGGACAAATTCCTGGCGCAACCGGATCATCTCGCGGCTTTTGAGCAACTACAGGCTGAGCAGCGGGTGGGTAAGACCCATCGTCAGGTTGAATTGTTTGATTCTATTTTGGGTTGTTTAGGTTATACCTCGCCAGATGGCGGCATTAATGCCCAGAATAACTGGTGCCAGGCACCGGGGCGGCCTGCAAAATAAACATTTAGCACAAGTATAATCCGATATGAAATGATTTTTGATTCCAATCCCATTGTCACTTTTAGGTTACGGTATACTCCAGTTCCAATCCCTACTGGCTGGAGTCTTCCATGACTTACCGTGTTGCCTTTATTGATGATCATGACATTGTGCGCTCAGGTTTTGCCCAGCTACTTTCTCTGGAAGACGATATTCAAGTGGTGGGGGAGTTTAGTTCAGCAAAACAGGCACGCCTCGGATTACCTAGCCTACAGGCGAATATCTGTATTTGTGATATCTCGATGCCTGATGAGAGTGGTTTAGATTTACTGAAAGACCTCCCTTCAGGGATGGGGGTCATTATGCTCTCGATGCACGACAGCCCGGCGCTAGTGGAAATGGCGTTGGAGCGCGGTGCGCGGGGGTTTCTATCCAAGCGTTGTAAGCCAGAAGATCTGGTTTCGGCTGTCCGTACCGTTGGCAGTGGCGGCGTCTATCTGATGCCTGAAATCGCCCAACAATTGACTCGTATTGCTGTTGACCCCTTAACCCGACGTGAGCGGGAAGTTGCCTTGTTATTAGCGCAAGGAATGGAAGTGCGCGAGATAGCCGAGTCACTTGGCCTGTCACCGAAAACCGTGCATGTCCATCGCGCTAACTTATTTTCCAAGCTCGGTGTCAGTAATAACGTTGAGTTAGCTAAGCAGGTATTGAATCTATGATGCAGCGTTTTATTATGCTGCTGGCATTGTTATTTATTTATATCACTGCAGCTTTCTGTTTATGGTCCGTTGGCACTCAATTAGTTGATCGGCCGTTACAGGCACTACTGCTGTTCCCGTTTGGCCTGCGGATGGGCATTTTATTGCAAAGCCCACGTCAATATTGGCCGGGCATTCTGTTGGGTGATGCACTGCTATGGTGGCTGCTGACCGATCAGTTTGGCTATCCTTATAGCTTGCTGTGGGCTGCGATTCCCTTACTGCTGGCGACCACGTTATTGGCGGTTATCGCTTCTCCTTGGCTGTTGCGCAATCAGAGCAGCGGCAGTGAATGGAAGTGGCCCTTGATGCAAGGTGTGGTGATTTTTGGTGCTGCATTGATACAAGCATTAGGATGGCAGATTAACAGTGGTCAGGGTGCTATGGCGCTGCTATTGGGGTTGGTGGGTGGATTTACCATCGCGCCGATTTGTCTGTTGTTGTGGCACTATCTGGCGCGTCAAATCTGGTCTCCGCTGGAACCGGGGCTGATTCATAAACCCATTAATCTACGTTTGCGCCATATCCTGTGGTATCTGCTGCTATTCGCCTTGAGCATTTGGCTACAACATCATGTCACCGAGTCAGATTTGTATTTGTTTGCACCGTTCTGTTTGGCAATCCCGATTGTATTTATGTCTTATCGCTATGGTTGGCAAGGGGCGGTGGTGGCCACATTGCTCAATGGCATGGTGTTATTGATCAATACCCCCGCAGAATTAGATTCACACCGTGATTTGTTGTTGTCGTTATTGGCGCAGAGTTTGACCGGCTTATTATTAGGCGCGGGGATCCAGCGTCAGCGCGAGTTAAATTACCAATTACAGCTACGGCTGAATGAAAATCGTGAGTTGGCTAAAGCATTGGTGGTGGCCGAAGAACATGCCCGGCGTGATGTTGCACGTGAACTGCATGATGAGGTTGGGCAGACAGTGACGGTTATCCGAACCCAAGCCAGTATTATCAAACGGTTAACTACCCAACCACAGGTTTTGACCAGTGCCGAAATGGTCGAGACGCTGGCGTTGCGGGTTTACGATGGTGTCCATGATGTTTTGGCGAAACTGTGGCCTGCGGCATTGAATAATCTGCCCTTATCGGCGGCTATTGCTGCACTAATGCGTGAACTTATTCCGCAGGATCAATCAGTGACCGGCGTGCTTAACTGGCAACTCAGTGACGCTGATATAGATGAAACACTGAAAATCACCCTATACCGTATCTGTCAGGAGGGAGTAACCAATGCCTATCGCCATGGTGCTGCCAGCCGGATTGAAATTAATGCACAACAGAATGATAAACAGATAACACTGACGATTCGCGACAATGGAAAAGGTGTTGATTTGGCGACATTAACCCCAGGTTATGGGCTAAGAGGTATGCAGTCACGGGTGAGTGCTTTAGGGGGGGATTTTACGCTGAGTGTCGATAACGGCACCTGTTTAAATGTGACCTTGCCCACAGTTTCTCTGTCAGCTAATGAAAACTAAGAAATATTCTCGGTTTTTGCAGGGTTTTTTCTCATTGGTTTTGTACGCACGAGGAACATGATGACTCTACTTGAAAAAATTTCTGAGGTTCACATGTGGTCTTTCCTCAAAAGCCGCGATAACGTGCCGCCCGTCACGGATCAAGCGCAAATTGATTCGTCTTATAAATATTGGCGTATTCAACTAATGTGGACGATGTATATCGGCTACGCTGCGTTCTATTTCACCCGTAAAAGCTTTAACTTCATCATGCCTGCAATGCTGAGTGATTTAGGGCTGACCATGTCGGATGTCGGGATTTTAGGCACACTCTTTTATATCACTTATGGTTGTTCTAAATTTATCTCCGGCATGATAAGTGACCGCTCAAATCCGCGCTACTTTATGGGCATTGGGTTGGTTATGACCGGGGTTATCAATATCCTGTTCGGCATGAGCTCGTCACTGCTCGTGTTTGGTTCTTTGTGGATCCTTAATGCCTTCTTCCAAGGTTGGGGTTGGCCGCCTTGCTCCAAAATCCTGACCAGTTGGTATTCGCGCTCAGAACGCGGGGGTTGGTGGGCGATGTGGAATACTTCGCATAACTTTGGTGGTGCGCTGATTCCCCTGTTGGTCGGCTTTATTTCTCTGCACTTTAGCTGGCGTTACGGCATGATTATCCCTGGTATTATCGGCGTGGTGATCGGTTTACTGATGTGTTGGCGCTTGCGTGATAAGCCGAGCACGATGGGGTTGCCGAGTGTGGGTAAGTGGCGCAATGATGCGATGGAATTGGTCCAGGAATCTGAAGGCCAGGGGCTATCAAATAAAGAGATTGTGAAGCGCTATGTATTAACCAACAAATATATCTGGTTGCTGGCGGTATCTTACGTGCTGGTTTATATCGTTCGTACTGCTATCAATGACTGGGGTAACCTTTATTTGACACAAGAGAAAGGTTATTCATTGATGACGGCCAACTCGGCGATTTCACTGTTCGAGGTGGGGGGCTTTATTGGCTCGTTGGTGGCAGGTTGGGGTTCTGATAAGTGGTTCCGTGGCAACCGTGGGCCAATGAACTTGATATTTGCTATTGGAATTTTCCTCTCGGTGGCGTCGTTGTGGATTATGCCGGGTGTCAGTTACATCTTGCAGGCGAGTTGCTTCTTTGCCATTGGCTTCTTCATTTTTGGCCCGCAGATGTTAATTGGTATGGCTGCCGCTGAATGCTCACATAAGGATGCTGCGGGAGCTGCTACCGGTTTTGTTGGGTTGTTTGCCTACTTGGGTGCGGCCCTATCTGGCTACCCCATTGCCCGCGTGATGGAGGTTTGGCACTGGAATGGTTTCTTTGTGGTTATTTCCATTGCGGCCTGTTTATCTGCATTCTTCTTGCTGCCATTCCTACGGGCGCAATCGCCAGAATTAAAGCAAGCGGAAGCCTGATTTACGTGCAAATGCGTCAGTTTTAGCCGTTGGTGATGTTTTTAACAACAGTCACTCAACGTTTGTTAAAAAGTGATTGACGGCCAAAAATCGTAGCAGTAAGATGCGCCCCGATTCGGCGAGTAGCGCAGCTTGGTAGCGCAACTGGTTTGGGACCAGTGGGTCGGAGGTTCGAATCCTCTCTCGCCGACCAAATTTAAGAACCCTGACTTTTAAGTCAGGGTTTTTTTTGGTGTTTTTTCTGCCAAATTTACCTATCCATCCCGCTATTTCCTTAAGCTAAATCGCCCCCACTGACATGATTTGGTCACCGATAATATCTGTTGCGCTGTCATGCACTCATAAGGGGCACCATTAGGGTGCGCTTTCGTATGAAGCCTTGCTATCTCTTGGACGGTGAGGGGGAGGGCAAGCTGACTTTGCTTTTTTAACGGCACGCAAGATGTGTGAAATTCTGGCTGGATGTGACAACGATCACGTCACTTATCGGCTGTCACGACAGCATTTCCTCCTGTTTTCTGTCGAGATTACAAAAAAAACCTACCCGATATGCATCATTTAGCAACAAAGTTTTTTCGTTTGTCACTGGATGTTGCGACTGCTTTATTCTAATTAGCCAGTCAATATCGCTGGCATATTACCGCTAGCATAATTTTTCATGCTAATAATGTTAACGAGAAGTTTTTTTTATGTTTGCATGCTGTTTCTCATTGTCTTGATAAAACCTTTCAGACCGTATTGACGTTGCCACCAACTGTTGCCAAATTGGTACCCTCAGGGGGAGTCATAGAGAGCAGTTTGGGTGATTCAATGCATTCAAAATTGCTGTCGTGATAGCTTTTATCCGACATCTCAATCCCGCATCCCTGTGGCTAATGAGCCAAAACGGTACAGTCCACGGACGAAAAAATTATAGGGTCTGGCCGTACACACAACACACATCACCATAATGGAGCACAAGCGATGACGATTTCCTTGGGAAAAACAGGGATACTGAAATTCGGTATTGGGCTGATTGCACTGACCGTGGCGGCCAGTGTACAAGCAAAAACATTAGTCTATTGTTCTGAAGGTTCACCTGAGGGTTTCAACCCGCAGCTCTTTACCTCTGGCACAACGTATGACGCCAGCTCGGTACCCATCTACAACCGTCTGGTTGAATTCAAACTCGGTACTACCGAAATTGAACCTGGTCTGGCTGAAAAGTGGGAAATTAGCCCAGATGGCAAAAGCTATACTTTCCATCTGCGTAAAGGCGTGAAGTGGCAAGATAATAAAGACTTCAAACCGACCCGTGATTTCAATGCTGACGATGTGATCTACTCTTTCATGCGTCAGAAAGATGATAAACATCCGTACCATAAAGTGTCTGGCGGCAGCTATGAATACTTCCAGGGCATGGGTATGGGTGATTTGATCACCAATGTGGTTAAAGTTGACGACAACACCGTGCGTTTTGAATTGGCGCGTCCTGAGTCGCCATTCCTTGCCGATCTGGCGATGGACTTTGCCTCTATCCTGTCTGCTGAATATGCCGACAAGATGCTGAAAGCGGGCACCCCGGAAAAAGTCGATTTGAACCCAATCGGTACCGGCCCATTCCAGTTGCAACAATACCAAAAAGACTCCCGTATCCTGTACAAAGCCTTTGAGGGTTTCTGGGGTACCAAGCCGAAAATTGATCGTTTGGTGTTCTCTATTACACCAGATGCGTCAGTCCGTTACGCTAAATTGCAGAAAAATGAATGTCAGGTTATGCCATACCCTAACCCGGCTGACATTGCTCGCATGAAAGAAGACAAAACCATCAACCTGATGGAGCAACCTGGCTTGAACGTCGGTTACCTCTCCTTCAACGTTGAGAAAAAACCATTGGATAACGTGAAGGTTCGTCAGGCGTTGACCATGGCTGTTAACAAAGAAGCGATTATTGATGCGGTTTATCAGGGTGCTGGTCAAGCAGCCAAGAACCTGATCCCACCGACTATGTGGGGCTACAACGATGACGTGAAAGATTACGCTTACGATCCGGCTAAAGCGAAAGAGCTGTTGAAAGAAGCGGGCCTACCAGATGGATTCGCTATCGATCTGTGGGCAATGCCAGTTCAGCGCCCGTACAACCCGAATGCCCGTCGTATGGCTGAAATGATCCAGTCTGACTGGGCGAAAATTGGTGTGAAAGCCAAGATAGTGACTTACGAGTGGGGCGAATACCTCAAGCGTGCTAAAGACGGCGAGCATGAAACAGTGATGATGGGTTGGACCGGGGACAATGGGGACCCAGACAACTTCTTCGCCACCCTGTTTAGCTGTGATGCGGCCAAGCAAGGTTCCAACTACTCCAAATGGTGTTATAAGCCGTTTGAAGACGTGATTCAGCCTGCTCGTGCTGAGTCTGATCATGACAAACGTGTCGCACTTTACAAACAAGCTCAGGTTGTTATGCATGATCAAGCTCCGGCGCTGATTGTTGCTCACTCAACTGTGTATGAGCCAGTGCGTAAAGAAGTGAAGGGTTATGTTGTAGATCCGTTGGGTAAACACCATTTCGAGAACGTGTCCCTGGATTAATTTTAACCTTAGATAAACCGGTGAATGTGTGGAATACGCATATTCGCCGGTTTCTTGTTGATACCCAAAATAATTCGAATTGCAGGAAGGCGGCAAGCGAATGAGTCCCGATGAGCTTACTGAAGTAAGTGATTCGGGTGACAAATCGATCGGGAACCGATTTGAACGCTGTTTGCAGCGGCCTCGCAGAGGCGAGGCCCATGGACGGGCCGAGTAACGAGTGTAGCCAATGCACATGCAGTTTGAAGTATGAAGGGTATAGGTTAAGACAGATACAGATGTGAGCCATATAACCTCTCCCAATAAGTGTTATTGTCGCAGAAATTTTGGGCATGGACAGCGCGCAAGCACCGGAGCGGACACCATGACCTTGTAAATCATGGCTACGTGACGGTGGTGAGCACTGCCCTAGGTCAAAATGGCAAGTAAAATAGCTTATTGGGGAGGTTTAATAAGCTGGGTTGCCCACGAGCAGCCCGGCATTCTACACAGAGAGTTCGGGATATGTTGCAGTTCATACTCCGACGTTTGGGGTTAGTTATCCCAACGTTTATCGGCATTACTTTGCTGACCTTTGCTTTTGTCCATATGATCCCGGGTGACCCGGTGACCATCATGGCTGGGGAACGCGGTATCTCCACCGAGCGTCATGCTCAAATCATGGCGGAAATGGGGCTAGACAAGCCTCTCTATCAACAATACTTCCATTATGTGAATGGCGTATTACATGGCGACCTCGGCATCTCGCTGAAAAGCCGTATTGCTGTCTGGGAAGAGTTCGTCCCACGCTTTAAAGCGACACTGGAACTGGGGATCTGCGCGATGCTGTTTGCTATCGCGGTGGGTATTCCGGTGGGGGTGTTGGCGGCAGTTAAACGCGGTTCAATATTCGATCACACCGCTGTTGGGATCTCCCTTACCGGCTATTCGATGCCTATCTTTTGGTGGGGCATCATGCTGATTATGTTGGTCTCGGTCCAATGGAACCTGACTCCGGTTTCCGGGCGCGTCAGTGATACGGTGTTCCTTGATGACAGCCTGCCTTTGACTGGTTTTATGCTGATTGACACCTTTGTTTGGGGTGAGCCGGGTGATTTCAAAGACGCGGTGATGCATATGATTTTGCCTGCCATCGTTTTAGGGACTATCCCTCTTGCCGTCATCGTACGTATGACGCGCTCCTCGATGCTGGAAGTCTTGGGTGAAGATTATATCCGTACTGCGCGGGCGAAAGGCCTGAGCCGGATGCGGGTGATTGTGGTCCATGCACTGCGTAATGCTTTGCTGCCGGTGGTTACCGTGATTGGCTTGCAGGTTGGTACCATGCTGGCTGGCGCTATTCTGACGGAAACCATCTTCTCCTGGCCGGGGTTAGGGCGCTGGCTGATGGATGCCTTGCAACGCCGTGATTACCCAGTGGTTCAGGGTGGTGTGTTGCTGGTCGCAATCATGATTATTTTAGTTAACTTGCTGGTAGATGTGCTCTATGGCGTAGTTAACCCGCGTATTCGTCACAAGAAATAAGGGGCGCAGAATGTCTCAACTTACTGAGTCTACAGTAAAAAGTGCGCCGAAGCCGATGACTCCATTGCAGGAGTTTTGGCACTATTTCAAGCGCAATAAAGGGGCTGTTATCGGCCTGTTCTACATTATTATTATGCTATTGATTGCCGCTGGTGCTACCTGGCTTGCCCCGCACGGGCCGGCAGAGCAATTTCGTGATGCGTTACTGAAACCGCCGGTTTGGGAAGAGGGTGGCAGTTGGAAATTCCTGCTGGGTACCGATGATGTGGGCCGTGATGTGTTATCTCGCCTGATGTACGGTGCTCGCCTCTCGCTGCTGGTGGGTTGTCTGGTGGTGGTGCTATCACTGGTGATGGGCGTGATTTTCGGTTTATTGGCCGGTTATTTTGGCGGTATCGTTGATGCCATCATCATGCGTGTTGTCGATATCATGCTGGCACTGCCAAGCCTGTTGCTGGCATTAGTGCTGGTGGCGGTATTTGGCCCCTCCATCGTTAACGCCTCGCTCGCATTGACCTTTGTTGCCTTGCCGCATTATGTCCGTTTAACCCGTGCCGCGGTGCTGGTTGAGGTGAACCGCGACTACGTAACGGCCTCAAGAGTGGCTGGGGCGGGTGCGATGCGCCAGATGTTTATCAATATCCTGCCCAACTGCCTTGCGCCGTTAATCGTGCAGGCTTCTCTCGGCTTCTCTAACGCCATTCTGGATATGGCGGCTCTCGGCTTTCTCGGCATGGGTGCGCAACCGCCAACACCGGAATGGGGCACCATGCTCTCTGACGTGTTGCAGTTCGCCCAAAGCGCCTGGTGGGTCGTGACCTTCCCTGGTGTGGCGATCCTGCTGACGGTTCTGGCGTTTAACCTGATGGGGGACGGCCTGCGTGATGCTCTCGACCCCAAACTCAAGCAGTAACAGAGGTAGAGAGAGATGGCACTTTTAAATGTAGATAAATTGTCGGTGCACTTCGGTGACGAAGGTGCGCCGTTCAAGGCCGTAGACCGTATTAGCTACAGCATTGAGCAAGGGCAGGTGGTAGGGATTGTGGGTGAATCCGGTTCCGGTAAATCGGTCAGTTCACTGGCGATTATGGGGCTGATTGATTACCCCGGCAAAGTGATGGCTGACAAGCTGGAGTTTAATGGCCGTGACCTGACCAAGATTTCCGAGAAAGAGCGGCGTCAGTTAGTGGGTTCGGAAGTGGCCATGATCTTCCAGGACCCGATGACCAGTTTGAACCCGTGCTACACCGTCGGTTTTCAGATTATGGAAGCGCTGAAGGTGCATCAGGGTGGCAACCGTAAAACCCGCCGTCAGCGGGCGGTGGATTTGCTGACGCTGGTGGGCATTCCTGATCCCGCGTCACGTCTGGATGTGTATCCGCATCAGCTTTCCGGCGGGATGAGCCAGCGCGTGATGATTGCGATGGCGATTGCTTGTCGGCCGAAATTGTTGATTGCTGATGAGCCAACGACTGCGCTGGACGTGACCATTCAGGCCCAGATTATTGAATTGCTGCTGGAGTTACAGCAGCGTGAAAATATGGCGCTGCTGTTGATAACCCATGATCTGGCACTGGTGGCTGAGGCGGCTCATCATATTATTGTGATGTATGCCGGTCAGGTAGTGGAAACCGGTAAAGCCTCGGAAATCTTCCGCGCGCCACGGCACCCGTACACTCAGGCATTGTTACGAGCCTTACCGGAGTTTGCTCAGGATAAAGCGCGTCTGGCGTCGTTACCGGGTGTGGTACCGGGTAAATATGACCGTCCTGACGGGTGCTTGCTGAACCCACGTTGCCCGTATGCCAATGATCGTTGCCGCCGTGAAGAGCCAGAACTGCTGGGGCCAGCGGGGCGTCAGGTTAAATGTCATACACCGCTCGATGATGCGGGGAGGCCGACCTTATGAGCCAACCAACTGATATGAAAAAAGAATTACAGGTATCCAAGCCGCTATTACAGGCTATCGACCTGAAAAAATACTATCCGGTCAAAAAAGGATTCTTTGCACCAGAGCGTCTGGTTAAAGCACTGGATGGGGTTTCTTTCACCTTGGAGCGCGGTAAAACATTGGCCGTGGTTGGCGAGTCCGGTTGTGGTAAATCCACACTGGGCCGCTTGCTGACTATGATAGAGATCCCAACTGGCGGTGAGCTTTACTACCAGGGTCAGGATTTGCTTAAGCCGGATGAAAGTGCGGAAAAGCTGCGGCGTCAGAAGATCCAGATTGTGTTCCAGAACCCTTATGGCTCGCTGAACCCACGTAAGAAAGTGGGGCAGATTCTGGAAGAGCCACTGCAAATCAATACTAATCTCAACAGCAAAGAGCGGCGTGAAAAAACATTGGCAATGATGGCAAAGGTCGGCCTAAAAACCGAGCATTATGACCGTTATCCCCATATGTTTTCCGGCGGTCAGCGCCAGCGTATCGCCATTGCCCGTGGGCTGATGTTGAATCCCGATGTGGTGATTGCCGATGAGCCGGTTTCTGCACTGGATGTTTCGGTGCGGGCTCAGGTATTGAACCTGATGATGGATTTGCAGCAGGAACTGGGTCTGTCGTATGTCTTTATTTCCCATGATTTATCAGTGGTTGAGCACATTGCTGATGAAGTGATGGTGATGTATCTGGGGCGCTGTGTTGAGAAAGGCAGTAAAGAAGCCATTTTTAATAACCCACGCCACCCTTATACACAGGCATTGCTCTCTGCTACCCCCCGGCTGAACCCTGATATGCGCCGTGAGCGAATTAAATTGACGGGGGAGCTACCTAGCCCCATGAGCCCGCCACCGGGGTGCGCATTTAATGCCCGTTGTCGTCGGGCGTTTGGGACTTGCACCCAGCTACAGCCGCAACTGAAGCAATATGGTGATCAAATGGTCGCCTGCTTTGCGGTTGATCAGGATGAAGCAGAAAAAGCCAGCTAACACGGGTTAAGGCCCCAGCGCTGTTGGTTGGGGTCCAATCGACGAGTGCGATATCAATTACAACAACGCCGATAATTCGGCGTTTTTTTATAACTGAAAATAGCCTTCCATTGACTATTTATAACTTCATTTTAAAAATAATTACTGTAAATGTGAACGTGATCTTGTAAATAAATAGTTACGGAACAATTTCATATTGCTGAATATGAGTTAATAACCGACTACTCCTGTTATTTAGGTCGAGGTTAACATTCACTTAAAATGATATAGATCACATTTTTAGTTCTATCTAGTAAATGCAGCCCCTATCGCTGTAAACATCATTCTGTTGAGATGTGAATAATAAAGGGTGCAATTAATGCACCCTTTATCAAATAGCCGAAGACAATACTATTCGGTTTTTATTGTGGGTAAGGCACCCAGTCACCGCCATTTAATCGAATATAAGGTTTTCCCTGATATTGAATCACAATGGCATTATCGTTTTCCGATATTACCGCCGTTTGCGGCAATCCTTGTGTCAGGGCCTGCCAATCGATAGTCGGCGCAGTAAATACTTTGCCATCGACCATACGTGATACTAATTCAGAAAGCGCCAGATAGCTGCTTGGCGTATTGATAATCACCGGGCTGGCGGGCTGTGGCGCTTTGATTCCCATTAACGTAATCCCAACAGGGATATGCGTGATACTTGGGCTGGGGATATCCCTCAGGCCGGACATCTGCATTTTATCGCCAACCAGCGCGGCTCCATGCTCTGGTACCACCACCACCATAACTTTGCGGCCTGATTTTTCCAACGCCGCCAAAAACGTATTCAATTGGTCAAATAGCGTTTGGGCGCGAGCGTGGTAATCAGCCGTTTTATTGGTACCAACGAAACGGTTACCATCATGTAACGGTATGATATTCATGAAGGTTGCGCTGCGGCTATCCCCCCCTTTCTGCTGCTGTTCCAGCCAGCGGTTGAGCAGTTCCAGATCATTGTAAATTGGCTCACCATCGAAGGACGCCAATTGATTACTGATGCCTTTTTGTGACATCAGCGGTGCGCGCATATTGCCGTCATCTTGAATGTTTTGCAGATAATTACCAAATACACCTGAGTGGTCCATCATCAACTGAGATGCGAAGCCAAGTTTCGCAAGATTATCAAACAGATAACACTGCTGCTCTTGTGGCAGATAGAGGTCTTTGTGCGATGACTGGCCACAACTGGCGCGCAGTAGTCGAATAGAGGCTGGGCCACTGTAGGCGGTGGCAGAGTTGAAGTTCTTGAACAGAATATCAAACTTATTCCACAGCGGGTGCTTATCCAGTTGGATAGCTTCAATGTCTGACCAAGACAGCGAGCAGATATTAATAACTAATAAATCAAAAGGTTGCGCATCTGTTGGCAGCGATGTAGGGAATGCCGTATGGCGGGTTTTCTCCTGCTCATAAAATGCATTCAGATAAGCCGTCAGATTGGCATCGGTTGGTGGGCCACTGGCCGCCACCTGATGACTATTAGGCGTTGGCGGCTCAGCCCCCAGTGTTACTGGAGATGATGCTACCGACGTTTCAGCGGCAGGTGCCAGAGAAAATGCCGGTGCGGCGATGCTGGCAACATTCAGCCAAATCATGGCTGCAACAACAAAAACCGTCACCCGAATCCACTGTGAAATAAACAGGTAGCCCACCAGGATAACAAAGGCGGTTCCTATCATGGCCCAGTTAATAAAACGGCTAATTAATTCAATTAGATAACTGAAGCTAAAGCCGGTAATCTGCGAGCCTTGGCTCAGGATACTGTTGAGCCCCGGTAGCCAGGTGTCGTGATACAGCAAACCAATACCTATTGGGATCGCAATCCAGTGACGCCAGCGGTGGACCCTATAGGCCGGGATCGGAAATAGCAGGAAAGCAATAAACACCAAGTTTGCCAACGGATGGAAGTTCAGGTAACCAAACCACAGCAAGGCAAACTTTAGCAGGAAATAGTAGTTCCATGCGCCAAGACCACGCCAATAGCGCCACGGGCTCGGTGATTCTTGCAGTTTATTCTTTGCATTCATGGTTGTTTCTTCGTCAGTGAAGAGGAGCCATTACGCAACCAAACCCCTTCTGATTTTAAATATCGCGCAGATAAGAACAGATGTTGTCTTTTCTCCCACCAGCGTGGAAACCAACGGTGTGCCACATAACCCAGAGGGAAAAAGATAACCGCAGCGCACAGCAGGATTTGCCAGATATCGTTGAGATTCATTGGGTTCGCTCCTTGTTCGGTCCGACATTCAGTGCCAGAGGCACGGGGACTCGTCGGCTAACTTCGGCTTGCTCAGCTGTATCAATCTGTTGCGTATAGGATTTTTTGTCACCGGTCATTTGCCATGCATCGGGGGTATTCATCCGATGAATCTCAGCGATAATTGCCTGATCCTGATACCACACCCGTTGGTTACTGAAAATTTCAGCCACCGGCAAACGGAATATATACTTCAGAGCAGTATCTAAGTCATTGATACGGCAGGTTGAAAGGAATAATACCACATGGTTATCAGCTACCGTTACCACATCACCATAGCGGCGTAGATAGCACAGTGTTAGTGCTTGTCTGGCCTGTAACCCAGGGACTGTCCGCAGAGCAACCATGACACCTTTGCCGTTTTCTGGCAGTAGCGTGTTGTTCATCAGTTGCAAAACAGAGTGGCAGAACTCCGCGGGAGGTAAATAACCTTTAAGCTGAAGTGGGCGTAACGCCTCCAATAACGCATTGATATCTTGAGGAACATGCCGAGAGGAATGTTGGCCCTGAATACCTTCCAACATGGTAAGAAAGCGTGACAGCGGTGCGATGTGAGGCACGATCAGATTCGCGCCGCAGGCCAGCAATAAACGTTCATCGCTGTAACGCAGGCTGGCGTTCATTTCACGCACCACAATTTTGATAGCATCACCCCGTTGGCGGCGTATGTTATGGATCTGATGTGCTAAATCGTCGATTTGCTCACTTTGATTAAGAGCAAAAATCAATGTGGCGGCATGAGCACTTATTGCCCGCTGCGCCAATACTGCATTATTATCAAGTAGTTGCCAGTTGGTAGAGAGTGGCGGAGCGCCTTCCAAAATAGTGCGTTCCGCCAAATACAGATGCTCATCATTACGTGAAGGCGGCAGTGCCTGTTGAACTTCATCCGCCATGCTCCAGCCTTGTTCATCTGCTTCCAATCGGACTAACTGATTGGCGGTAACCCCTTTTTCAGTGCTCCACCAAGAGGCAACATACTGGGCATTATCTTGCTGCCATTGCAGGCTAGCCAATCCTTGTAAATAACGGTGCTGGCTAACTAATTGATTCTTAATTTTATTAATACCAGAACTGTGGCAAATTACGATTAACGTACAGTTTTGCGCCTCCAGCCATTGCTGAATATGCTGTAGCCACTGCTGCATCTCTTCGCCAGTGAATGTTTGCCATAAACTGGCCGGTGCTAACAGAATGAACAGTCGCTGTTGCGGCCGTAATGAACGCATTAAATCTTGAGTTAAATGTAGTAATGCTTTTCTTTGTGCCGGTAAGGTAAAAAGTGGCAATTTATAGGGGCCATAACCCACAATGTTTGCCAGTAATTTCTCAGGTTTTAGCCCGCAACAAATCAATGCGGCTCGAGTATTTTCAGATTGGTTACGAATAAGTTGCTGACAGAATAAATTAGCATCAATTTGACGTTCAATATTGACCCAATAAAACCCAGGCGCCTGCATCACGGCTAATTCATCCCAGATTTTTCGAATACCTAATGTGAAAGATCGTGGCATAGATTCTTTATCTGCTTGGTTAAAATGCGATTGGGCCAATTACTGGATAAATTCAGTTAACAATTGTAACATTGCAATAATTATTAACCAATGTCTTTACCGTGATAATAATCTAAGACTCATCTTATTGGGAGAAAGTATACTCAAATTATTGTTATAATTACTTACCATAGCCTATTTTCTAAAGGCGGATAAATGAAAACCATAATAAATCGATTTCACGCCAAAACATCGCTCGAATCTCAGGATGATCTACTAGCATTAACTCAGGCTTTCTCATTACCAACGTTAAGTTATATCGATATCGTCCGTCAGGAACGATTAACTCAGATGATGGCTCGCTGGCCATTGTTGGCTGAACTGGCACAATCCACAGGGAGTGAATAGTTTATGCCGGTACTGGCGTTACAAGGGATAAGAGGGGGGATTGGTACCACATCGGTAACCGCCGCGCTTGCCTGGGCATTGCAACAACTGAAGGAATCAGTTCTGGTGATCGATTTTTCACCGGATAATTTACTGCGGTTGCATTTTAATATGCCGTTTGATCAACCCCGTGGTTGGGCCAAAGCTGAAATTGAGGGCCAAGGTTGGCAGCAAGGGGCGATGCGCTATACCGAAGGGTTAGATTTTCTGCCATTTGGCCAACTAACTCTCATTGAAACTGAGCAACTGAACGCGTCCTTACAACAGCACCCCGGTCAATGGCGAGAAAACCTGTCTGCGTTGCAAGCCAGCGCGCCCGATTGCTGGATTCTATTGGATATCCCTGCGGGTGATAGTATATTCACGCGCCAGATTTTAGCGCTGGCTGATCTGGTGCTGGTATTGATCCATGCCGATGCCAGTTGTCATATTCGCCTACATCAGCAAAATCTGCCTGTCGACTGCCATTTCCTGCTGAACCAATTTTCTGCCAGTAGCCATCTACAACAGGATTTACATCAGCTTTGGCTACAAAGCCTGGATAACTTATTACCTACGTTTATTCATCGTGATGAAGCAATGGCTGAAGCGTTGGCGGCCAAACAACCATTGGGTGAATACAGTGGGCAAAGTTTGGCTGCTGAAGAGGTCACCACACTGGCAAATTGGTGTTTGATTACTGTGGCGAACAACAGGCTATGAACTACTTGATGCGGATGTTATTTCTGACCCCGGTTTATCAGGGGATGCGCCGTCGTTATCATCTGTATATGCAGCAAGGTTGCACCGTGCTTACCGCTTTTCTGACCACGTTGGCGCTGCCGTTGTGCTGGATTTTTCTGCGTTTTGAGTCGCCCAGTTGGCAACGTGTAATACAAAACCGCACTTACTGGTTCCCACAGATTTCACCTATTCGCCCACGGCTTGGCGATGGCCTACGGTATCTCTTGCAAGGGCTGTGGCTGATACTGACCTATCCTGAATCGCGCAATGAAAAGAGGCTCCAGCCTGCCGCAGTCGGCAAAAAGTGGGTAAAACATACAAGACAAGGTTATATCCGTTGGCTGGGGAACATGCCCGAACGTTTTGAACTCCAGCGCCTGGAACAATCGCTTATCACCCGATTAACCCCGTCATCAAAGCGCACCCGCCGGGTCCTGTTTATTATTTTGGGTATTTTCACCGGCATATTAGCGCTGCTGTGTATTTCTCAGCCGTTTGGCATGATGGCGCAGTTCGTTTTTGTGCTGCTGCTTTGGGCGTTAGCGATGGTGGTGCGACGGGTGCCGGGCCGCTTACCAACCTTAATGCTTATCGTGCTGTCTTTAACCGTCTCCTGCCGCTATCTGTGGTGGCGCTATACCGAAACGCTGAACTGGGATGACCCCGTCAGTCTGGTATGCGGCTTATTGTTGCTGTTCGCTGAAACATACGCCTGGGTGGTGCTGGTGCTGGGTTACTTCCAGACCATTTGGCCGCTTAATCGCCAGCCGGTGGCAATGCCGGATGATATCAATAGTTGGCCGACCATTGATTTGATGGTGCCGACCTATAACGAAGACCTTGGCGTGGTTAAACCAACTATTTATGCCGCTCTTGGTATTGATTGGCCAAAAGACAAAATCAATATCTATATTTTGGATGATGGTAACCGACCCGCGTTTAAAGCATTCGCTGCTGAGGTCGGGGTGCACTACATTGCCCGACCCACCCACGAGCATGCTAAAGCCGGTAACATTAACCATGCATTGAAACAGGCTAACGGTGAGTTTGTCGCTATTTTTGACTGCGACCACGTGCCGACCCGTTCTTTCCTGCAACTGACGTTGGGTTGGTTCTTTAAAGATACCAAGCTGGGCATACTCCAGACGCCGCATCACTTTTTCTCTCCCGACCCCTTTGAGCGAAACCTGGGGCGTTTTCGTCAGACGCCGAATGAGGGCACACTGTTTTATGGCTTGGTGCAAGACGGTAACGATATGTGGGATGCCACCTTCTTCTGTGGCTCTTGCGCTGTGCTGCGCCGCAGTGCGTTAGATGCTATTGGCGGTATTGCGGTAGAAACAGTGACTGAAGATGCCCATACCTCGTTGCGTATGCACCGTAAAGGATACTCCTCCGCCTATATCCGCATTCCGCAGGCCGCAGGCTTGGCAACCGAGAGTTTATCGGCGCATATCGGGCAGCGTATCCGCTGGGCGCGGGGCATGGTTCAGATCTTCCGGCTGGATAATCCGCTACTGGGTAAGGGGCTGAAGTTAGTCCAGCGCTTATGTTATGCCAATGCCATGCTGCACTTTTTATCCGGTATTCCACGCTTAATCTTTCTAACCGCTCCGCTGGCTTTCTTGTTGCTGCATGCTTACATCATTTTTGCTCCGGCACTAGCGATTGCACTCTATGTGTTGCCGCATATGATCCATGCCAGTCTGACCAACTCCCGTCTGCAAGGGAAATACCGCCATTCCTTCTGGAGTGAAATCTATGAAACGGTGTTGGCATGGTATATCGCCCGTCCGACCACCATGGCACTTCTCAGCCCACACAAAGGGACGTTTAACGTGACGTCGAAAGGGGGGTTGGTTGAAGAGCAGCATGTGGATTGGGTGATCACCCGCCCGTATATCGCGCTGGTTCTTCTCAATGTTGCCGGCCTGATTGCGGGTTTGTGGCGTTTGGGTCATGGCCCGTCGAATGAAATTATGACGGTGGTTATCAGCTTGGTGTGGGTGATTTATAACATGACGATTTTAGGCGGTGCCGTCGCGGTGGCAGTTGAAGCTAAACAAGTTCGCCAGTCACACCGGGTCGAGATAGCCATGCCAGCCGCAGTAGCTCGTGCTGATGGTCACTTGTTCTCCTGTACATTGCGCGACTATTCCGATGGTGGCGTGGGGATTGAAATGCGCGAAGCCGGATTACTGCAAGAGGGTGAGGCGGTTCATTTACTGCTCAAACGTGGGGCGCAGGAGTACACCTTCCCCTGTGAGGTGACCCGTGCCTTCGGCACTAAAGCCGGGATGCGAATGCATCAACTGAGCGTGGCACAACATATTGATTTTATACAGTGTACCTTTGCCCGTGCCGATACCTGGGCGCTGTGGCAGGATGGTTTTCCTGAAGATAAGCCAATTGAAAGCCTGCGCGATGTGTTGGCGCTGGGCTTTAAAGGATATGTCCGTATGGCCAGCTATGCGCCACCGGTAATGCGAAATGTATTAGTAGGATTTACTTCCCTGATTGCCTGGATAGCGTCATTTGTACCCCATGGCGTCGGTAAAAATCAGGCTCCGAGTAGCCAAGGCCAGACAGTGGCTCAACATTGATGATGGTATGGTGATGAGAAAAATAACGTGGTTTACCGCATTGGCTTTGGGATTGACGTCATTCACCCATGCTGAAACTCCAACGGTACCGTCAGCTCAATCGGCGGTCATGGCCACTGACGCGGCGCAGATACCCGCAATATCGGGTGATATACCGGTGCGCGACGTAGAATATTCGTTTGCCAAAATCGCGCCGCCGCCGGGGACCTTCTCCTTGCGTGGCACTAACCCTGAAGGCCAGCTTGAGTTCGGCGTGCGCAGTGATGAGGTGGTGACTCATGCGACCTTGAATCTTGAGTTTACGCCATCACCTTCGCTGATCCCGGTGGAGTCGCAGGTGAAAATCTTGCTGAATGATGAACTGATGGGCGTCATGGCGATCACCAAAGATCAGCTTGGTAAACCCACCCACCTTCAATTACCGATCGATCCGCGTTACATCACTGATTTCAACCGCTTGCGGTTAGTTTTTGTCGGCCATTATCAAAATATCTGTGAGAACCCAGCGAGCAATACCCTGTGGTTGGATGTCAGTAAGTCCAGCTCACTGGATTTGCGCTATCAATCGCTGCTGGTTAAAAATGATTTATCCCACTTTCCTGAGCCATTTTTTGATGCCAGAGATAATCGCCCGCTGATTCTACCCGTGATATTTGCTGCTGCACCTGATGTGTCGCAGCAGCGGGCCGCGGCTATTCTGGCCTCATGGTTTGGTGATAAGGCGCAATGGCATGGGCAGAACTTCCCGGTATTGTATAACCAACTGCCTACTCAGCATGGCGTAGTATTCGCGACTAACGCTCAACGCCCTGATTTCCTAAAAGATTACCCGCCGGTGAAAGCTCCAACGGTGGAAATCATCAGTCATCCGAATAACCCGTATGTGAAGTTATTGCTGATTCTGGGGCGCGATGATAATGACCTGATTACTGCGGCACAGGGGATCGCGCAAGGCAATATTCTGTTTCGTGGTCAGAATGTAACGGTGGATAAGGTTGAGCCATTAGCACCTCGCCTGCCTTATGATGCACCAAATTGGGTGCGTACCGACCGCCCGATGACATTTGCTGAGTTGCAGCAATATCCTGAGCAACTGCAAACATCGGGATTACTGCCGCCGCCGATTTCATTAGCGATGAATCTGCCACCGGATTTGTTCTTGACTCGCAGTGCTGGTATCGATATGCGCTTGATATATCGTTACACCTCAACACGTTTGATGGATGGTTCCCGCTTAAGTATCAGCTTGAATAATCAGTTTGTGCAGGATTACCCACTGTCACCGAATATGCCCGAAGACAGTAAGATCCTGCGTCTGCCACTGCTACAAGGCTTACAGGATGCCGCCAAAAGGCTAAGCATTCCGTCCTTGAAACTGGGCGCGACTAATCAACTACGTTTTGATTTTGATTACAGCACCTTGCTGGCAAGCGGTGCCGAGGGGCGATGTGAAACCTATTCTACCGCGCCGAATCACGCGGTAATTGACGGTAACTCTACGATTGATTTCTCCGGCTACCGTCACTTTATGGAAATGCCTGATCTGCGGGCATTTGCCAATGCTGGATTCCCCTTCAGCCGTATGGCTGATCTCTCCGAAACGCTAGTTCTGGTACCACCAAACCCGGCACCAGCACAGATAACCACCCTACTCAATGCGGTGGGAAATATCGGGGCGCAGGTGGGTTATCCCGCGGTCGGTATTAACATTACCGATGATTGGTCACAGGCGGCGAAGAAAGATGCAGATGTGCTGATTATTGGCACCATTCCGCCAGAACTGCGCAATGATCGAAAGATTAACGTGCTGGTGGAACAGACCCTGAGTTGGGTAAAAATGCCAAACCGGCAAACCGGCTTACCAACCATGATGGTACCGCAATCAGATTGGGTAGCAGACAGCCAGGCGACGATAAGCTCTGAAGGGGCGATGTCGGCGATTATCGGTCTACAGTCACCTCACTTCCCTCAGCGCAGTATTGTGGCGTTATTGGCCGACAGTTCGCGTGGTTATACCTTACTGAACAATGCCATGCTCGATACCGGCAAACGCGAAGCGATATTTGGCTCGGTCGCGGTTATTCGCGAGTCGGGCGTCAACAGCCTGCGAGTTGGTGAGACCTATGATGTCGGTCATTTACCGTGGTGGGAACGTATCTGGCATACCTTATCTACCCATCCGGTACTGTTGGCAGGGGTGGCCGTATTGGTCGTGGTTATGGCTGCAATGATGGTCTGGCGTGTATTACGTCTGATCAGTCGCCGCCGGTTATCACCTGATGAGCGAGATTGATGTTGAAGGTCGTGATGTTTAAGCGACAGATCTGTGCCCTGCTGCTCGTCAGTTTTGGTAGCGCAGCAACATGTGATTGGCCAGCATGGCAGCAGTTCAAACATGACTATGTCAGCGATGGCGGGCGCGTTATTGATCCCAGCAGCCCGAGGAAAGTCACCACGTCGGAAGGACAGAGTTATGGGTTGTTTTTTGCTCTGGTTGCCAATGATCGGGAAACCTTTGACCAATTATTATCCTGGACGGAAAACAACCTGGCCGCTGGGGATTTAACCGCACGTCTGCCGGTATGGCTATGGGGACAACGCAAAGATAATAATTGGGATGTTCTGGACCCCAATTCGGCCTCTGACGCGGATCTATGGATTGCATACAGCTTGCTGGAAGCGGGGCGGCTATGGGATAGCCGCCGTTACCAGACGATGGGTACTTTGTTGCTGCAACGTATCGCTCAAGAGGAAGTGGTGAATATTCCGGGCCTTGGCGAAATGCTATTGCCGGGAAAAATTGGTTTTAATGATGATGACCGTTGGCGGCTCAACCCAAGTTATCTGCCGCCACAACTGTTGGCCCGCTTTGCCTCTTTGGCGGGGCCGTGGAAAGCGATGGTTAAAGTCAATCAGCGCTTATTGCTTGAAACGGCACCCTATGGTTTCTCCCCTGATTGGGTGGTTTGGCAAGAGGGCAAAGGCTGGCAACCTGATGAGACACGGCCCGATGTCGGTAGCTACGATGCGATACGCAGCTATTTGTGGGTTGGTATGTTGTCCAATAACAGCCCAGAAAAGACTATATTAATCCAGCGCTTCCAGCCGATGGCGGCGGTAACCCAACAACGTGGGGTACCACCAGAAAATACGGATACCAGTAACGGTAAAACCAGTGGTAAGGGATCGGAAGGGTTCTCGGCAGCATTACTGCCATTCTTAGCCAGTAGCCCTGAACCCTATAATCAGCAAACCTTGAGCGTGCAACAACAACGTGTGCAAGATTCGCCACCGCCCGCAGATGCCTATTACAGTGCGGTGCTGACATTGTTTGGTCAGGGATGGGCGCAGCATCGTTATAGTTTCAATCGTCAGGGTGAGCTTCAGCCCTCATGGAACAGTCAATGCGCAACATTAAAATATACTGGCTCTTAAGCTTAGCGCTGTTGTCCCAAGCCTTTACCACTCCGGCGCAGGGCGCAGAGCCTATCTCACCGACCCAGTTTTTACTGGAGCAGGTACGGCTAGGGGAAGCAACCAATAGAGACGAGTTGGTTAAGCAATCACTGTATCGCTTGAATATGATGGACTCGAATAACCCGGAAGTGGTGGCGGCAGGAATGCGCCAGGCTCTGAGACAGGGTAATTTGGCTGAAGCACAAAAACAGTTGGATAAGCTGCAACAATTGGCACCCGACTCAGAGGCTTATCAGCGGGCTAAACTGCTGTTGGCGCTGACTAAGCCGGAGGTACGCCAACAATTACAACAAGCGCGTCTGTTAGCGACCGCCGGGCGGGTGACTGAGGCCAAAGTTCAATATGATCAACTGTTGCAAGGCAAACCACCAACACTGGATCTTGCTGTGGAATACTGGCGGTTGGTCGCACGTGTACCGGGGCAGGAAGCCCTCGCCACCCAGAAATTAGCCGCGCTTGACCAACAATACCCCGGTAATGTCGCGCTGCGAATGGCCTTGGCGCGCCTGTATTTCAATCAGCAAAATGCCACACAAGGTTATGCCATATTGGAGAAAGTGGCCGCAGACCCAGTGGGAGCTTCAGATGCCGCAGACTTGTGGATGGAGACGGTCAAAACCATGACTGTCAGTCCACAAAGCGTGGCGGCGCTGACCCATTTCCTCAACATCTTCTCGTCTGGCCCTCAGGCTAATCTCGCCCGTCAAGCATTAGCCAGCCAGCAGGCCATGCTGGCTTCACCGACTTATCAAGCGCGTTTAAGTGGATTGGCAAAAGTAGACAGCGGTGGCGGGGTGGCGGCGATCCCCGCACTAAAACAGGCACTGGCTGCCGCACCTAATGACCCCGAGATCCTCGGCGCGCTGGGTCTGGCATATGCCCGTAGTGGTGACCGTGCCCAAGCTCTGCGCTTGTTTGAACTGGCGCAAAAATCAGATAAAGATGGTCTGAAAAGCGACAAGTGGATCAGCCTGATAAAAACCAATCGCTACTGGCTGCTAAATGACGAGGGGGATAAAGCGCTGAAAGCCGGTAATACCGGGGTGGCACAACAGAAATACCAGCAAGCGCGCCATATTGATGGCAGCGACAGCTATGCATTGATTGGTTTGGCTGATGTTGCCGTGGCCCGTCATGATGATAAAACGGCCGAGCAGTATTATCAGCAGGCACTCCGTCTGGACCCATCAAACGGCAGTGCGGTACGAGGGCTAACCTATATCTACCAGCGCGAATCGCCGCAAAAAGCACTGAGTTATCTGAGCAGTTTGTCACGCAGTCAACAAGCCAAAATGCGTGACACATTAGACAGCCTGCAAGTCGATATGCTGAAACAACAAGCCGAAAATCTGGCGGCGCAGCAACAATGGCATCAAGCAGCGGAAAGATATCGCCAGGCGCTGAAGATGGCCCCGGATGATGTCTGGATAACCTACCGGCTGGCACAAGCGTTAGCGCAAGAGGGGCATTTGGTGGAAGCTGACGCACAGTTCCACCAATTAGCGAGCCGTAAGCCGAAAGACCCCGAGCAGGTATATGCCTATGCGCTGTATCTCTCCAGCACCGGGCGTGATAGTCAGGCATTGGTGCATTTGGCAACACTGCTAACCCTGCACTGGAACGATAATATCCGCGCTTTAGACCAGCGCTTGAAATTTGCTCAGCTACTGACATTAGCTCGCCAACTGCGGGCTAGTGGTGATGAAGTAGGGGCGATAACCCTATTACGTCAACAGCCAGCCAACACTGCCATTGACTTGACGCTTGCCGATTGGGCGTTGGAGCGTGGTGACTATCACGCGGCGCTGGTGGGGTATCAGCGAGTTCGGGCGCGCGAGCCACAAAACCCCGATGCTATTCTGGGTGAGATTGAGGCTTATATTGCCGAAGGCCGTCTCAGTGACGCTCGCCAATATTTACAACATGAGCCACTTTCCGGTGACGGGGTTAGCTTAAGCGCCCAGCGGCGGATAGCCAATGCCTGGTACGGTGTGAGTGAGCCACAAAAAGCGGCAGAGATCTTCCAGCGCTTGAAACCGGCGGCAGCTAAAGGGGGACCCTCACAGGATAATGCATTGATATTCCGTGATTCAGGTCGATTAGCACAAGTGCAGGGGCAACCCGCTGCGGCACAAGATGATTTCAAACATGCCATGGTAGCCAGTGGTATCACACCGACACTGGCGGCGGATAACGACAGTTATACCTTGCTGACCCGCAATCAGGCCACCGATGACTGGCTTAAGCGGGGCATTCGTTCTGATGCCGCTGACCTTTATCGCCAGCAGGATACCCGTATCACGATTGATCACGACTACCTGCGGTCAAGCGGCACGGAAGGGATTTCTGATCTCCGGGCGCACAACACCATGTTGCAGGTAGATACCTCGCTGGCTGATGGTCGGGCTTTCTTACGAACAGATACGGTGCAGATGGATGCCGGGACCTTTGACAAGAATACTCGATATAAAGCCGGTACCTGTTACCAGACAGAAAAGCCATGTCAGACTAATCTACATCAACAGGCAACGGGTACCAGTGTTGCCGTGGGCTGGCAAAATGACAGTTGGGAAACTGATCTCGGTACTACACCGATGGGTTTTGATGTCGTTGATGTGGTCGGTGGGCTGGCATACAGCAATAGTTGGAATCATATTGGCTGGACCGCCACGGCGTCACGTCGGCCAATATCCAGCTCGATGCTGGCCTTTGCCGGAGCCAAAGATCCGAATACCAATGTGACCTGGGGGGGCGTGCGTGCCAACGGTGTGAGCCTGGGAGCCAGTTATGACCGAGGTGAGGCTCACGGAGTGTGGAGCGATTTAAGTTATCATTACCTGACCGGGCAGAATGTGGCGGATAACCAGCGGCTGCGCTTTATGACGGGTTATTATTACAAGCTAATCAACGAAGATAACCGCCGTGTTACCGTCGGTTTGAACGGGATGTGGTGGCATTATCAAAAAGACCTCAGCGGTTATACGCTAGGCCAGGGCGGGTATTACAGCCCGCAAAAATATCTGTCATTGGCTATTCCGGTAAACTATCGGCAGCGGACGGCTAACTGGTCGTGGGAGTTGGGTGGGTCGGTGTCTGTTTCACATTCGGCAACCAGCTCACGGGCGCGTTATCCACTGCAAAATCTGCTCAACCACAGTATCCAGACCATTCCAGACCGGTATGAACCCGATGATGGTGATAGCAGCAATGGGGTGGGTTATACCTTGCGCGCCTTGATCGAGCGCCGGTTGAGTTCGCATTGGACATTGGGGGCTGGGGTTGATATCCAGCAGGCGAAGGACTATACCCCAAGCCATGCGCTTATCTACTTGCGTTACTCTCTGGCTGGCTGGCAAGGTTCACTGGATATGCCACCACAGCCATTGGTGCCATACGCAGATTTTAAGTAATCATTGGGTCGTGATGATTTGCACGAAAAAACAACGTTAGAGTGAGAAATAGCACTCTGACGTTGCGATCCTGATAGGAAAAGACTGAAACCCACGGTATTCTTCCCCTCCGGTTTGGTTTCACCAGATAAAATCTGAACGCGATCGAGTATCATACACCCAAAGTAACCGGCTCGCTGTGAGCGAGCCATAAGCTGATGCTGGTTAGTGCTTCGAGAGTGGAGAGCCGCTAACATCGCGGCAACTTCAAGCAAGAAGGGTATACTCAGACAGCATCGACGAGTCGCCATATCACCATGGCACCCTCTTATATTATTCAGTTGGCATTGGCGGAGAGCGAGTTTGCAGGTAAGGCGTTCATTAACGATTAAACAAATGGCGGCAGTGGCAGTTGTGGCACTGGTGACCATCTGTATTTTTATCGTCCTTCAGTTGTTCCACTTTGTGCAGCAGCGCAAAGATGACTACGCCAAGCAGTTGGAGAGCATCGCATATTCGGTTCGCCAACCGTTGTCAGAAGCCATACTAAGTGTCGATGTCCCACAAGCCAAAAAAATCCTCAATAGCTTGTTACCGATTGGTATTCTCAGCCGCGCTGAAGTGATATTACCGAATCAGATTCAGGTATTACATGCTAACTTCCCCACAGAACGGCCTGTTCCACGCTGGGCTAAGCGTATTTTTTCCCTGCCAGTACAGATAACAATACCGTTGTATGCACTGGAGCGGGTATCTGCAAATCCGCAGCCACTGGCACATTTAGTGTTGCGAGCCGACTCATTTCGTATGTATCAGTTCATTCTCAGTGCATTGTCGGCCATGCTATCGACCTATTTGTTACTGGCATTGGTACTTTCGGTCTCTATCGCCTGGTGTATTAATCGCCTGATTATTCATCCATTGCGGGCGATGGCCAAAGAGCTGGAAAAGATTGGTCAGCAAGGTGTGCTTAACCACCAACTGTCCTTACCTGCCCACCATCAGGATGATGAATTAGGCGTACTGGTACACAATTACAACCGTAACCAGCAACTATTAGCCGAAGCTTATACGGATATGACCCGTATAAATACCCGTTTCCCGGTGACTGAACTCCCCAACCGCCCGTTGTTTATGGCTCTACTTGAGCAGGAAATTGCAGCTGGTATGCATGCTGAGAAATTCCACCTGTTAGTCATTGGCATTGAAACATTGCAAGAAGTGTCCGGCGTAATGAGTGAAGAGCAGCACCGGCAGCTCTTGCTGACGATGGCACAGCAACTTGAACAATGCATTGATGAAAACAGCTTGCTGGCGCAACTGAGTAAAACTGAGTTTGCAGTACTTGCCAGAGGGATCAGCCGCCCGTTCCCGGCGATGCAGTTGGCGCGGCGGATTATGCTGCAAATTACCCAACCCTTAGTCTTTGGCAATATGCAACTGCGGCCCAGCGCCAGTATTGGGATTACTGATTACCAATACCAAGATGAAACAGCCGAGTCTCTGATGGGCAATGCCAGTACTGCGATGATGGCCGCTCACCATCAGGGGCGAAACCAGATTATCGTGTTTGAGCCGCATTTGACTGAGAAAACGCAAAAGCGACTGACTCAGGAGCATGACATTTTACAGGCAATTGAAAATCACGACTTCAGGCTGTTTTTACAACCCCAATGGAATATGCAAGATCAGCGGGTTATCGGTGCAGAAGCGTTGTTACGCTGGCCCCAACCGGATGGCAGTTATCGTTCCCCTTCAGAGTTTGTCCCCGGAGCGGAAGAGGGGGGCGTGATGATGCCACTGGGTAACTGGGTACTGGAAGAGGCATGCCGCATTCTGGCTGACTGGAAAGCACAAGGGATTACCCTATCTTTGGCAGTAAATATTTCGGGTTTGCAGGTGCAGAGTGATCAGTTTTTACCGCATCTGAAAACCATCATCGATCAGTATCAAATCGACCCGCGCCAATTATTACTGGAAATAACCGAAACTGCCCGTATTCAGAATCTGGATGAAGCTCTCGGGCTACTGCGCGAATTACAAGGGCTAGGTTTGTCGATCGCTTTGGATGATTTTGGTATGGGATATTCAAGTCTTCAATATCTCAATCACCTGAAAGGCCTACCAATCAGCATGATTAAGCTCGATAAATGCTTTGTGGAGCACCTGCCAGAAGATGATGTAATGGCGCGAATTATCGCCACTATTTCAGAAGTATTAAAGTTGCGAGTGATGGCCGAAGGTGTCGAGACCGATGAGCAACGTCAATGGTTGCTAAACCACGGTATTTACTGCGGGCAGGGTTTTTTGTTTTCAGAGCCATTACCGCGAGAGGTGTTTGAGGCGCGCTACATCCTTCGTCCTTGACGCCGCAGCGTTGTTAGCGGCACTCACTCACCCGAATCACTGACTTGAGTCAGCTCATCGGGATTCGTTTGCTGGCTGCCTGGCTGCAACGACAATGACTTTGGCTGTTCCCTTCGTCCTTGACGCCGCAGCGTTGTTAGCGGCACTCACTTACCCGAATCACTGACTTGAGCCAGCTCATCGGGATTCGTTTGCTGGCTGCCTGGCTGCAACGACAATGACTTTGGCTGTTCCCTTCGTTCTTGACGCCGCAGCGTTGTTAGCGGCACTCACTCACCCGAATCACTGACTTGAGTCAGCTCATCGGGATTCGTTTGCTGGCTGCCTGGCTGCAACGACAATGACTTTGGCTGTTCCCTTCGTCCTTGACGCCGCAGCGTTGTTAGCGGCACTTACTCACCCGAATCACTGACTTGAGTCAGCTCATCGGGATTCGTTTGCTGGCTGCCTGGCCGTTTTTCCATTTCAGGGGTATTGCGTTGAACCCAGCGGTAAGTTGCTCACTACTGGCTATGTGCAAATTACCAAAAGATGAGCCTTGTGTTTTTATAAAAAAAAGCATGATGTTACTTTGTGTTTATCGAGAATTAAGTGGGGTGAATGTAGGATAAATGCACTAACACAGGTAAATAAAAAATAAAATTCCCACGCCGTCGTAGGAATTTTATTTTTTATCTGTAGGCTAAAATACGGGGTGTTTGGGATTGGTTACTCCCCTAAATGGAAATGGATTATTTTATTCTTTAAATTAAAAACATAATAAGCTACTAAAATGATCTTAATCCACATTAACGATTACTTTTTTATATGTAGACGATCTAAAAATCTTCGACAAAGGAAACATTCAGTATAATATACTGCAAATTAATATTGCTTGCAGATCATTGATCTGTGATATCTGTATTTACCAGATGAATCGATCATGTATACTTTAATCAATAGCAAGTGAGCACAGCGACAAGGATGTTTCAGGTTTCTAAGTCGCTTAATATACAGCACGGACATTGTGAATATTAGAAACCCGCTTTACTCCCGCTCTTAAAAGATATTTAAAATATCGTTTTCGCTACCAAGTATATATATTGAGCTTCGACATTTATTGGATTGTTGAAAAAACTCATTACTGGTCTTATTGCCCAGCAGCGATAAATAGATATCTAATGGATTCTTGTGGAATAACCGCCACCAAATTAACACAACAGTACTGAGTTATTTAACTCATACATCTATTATTAATTGGAAATATAAATGAAAAAGTTAGCTATTATTGCCTCAATCGTTGCTGCATTCGCGGGTGTTAACGCTGCTCAAGCCGCTTCTACCGGTACCATCACTTTTAACGGTGAACTGACAGCGTCTACTTGTGACGTATCCGTCGACGGCCAGGGTGCAGACGCAACAGTAGTACTGCCAACTGTCGGTACTAACCAGTTGACTTCTGCTAACCAGGTTGCAGGCAGCACCGGCTTTAACATGGCACTGAGCAACTGTGCTGGCACCCTGAAAACAGTTTCAGCTTTCTTTGAAGCAGGCCCAAGTGTTGATGTGGTTACCGGTCACCTGAAAAACGTAAGCGGTACTGCTGGCCAGGTTAGCCTGGAACTGCTGGACGCGTCTAACGCCATGGCACCAATTAAAGCCGGTAACAGCAGCCAGACAACCAGCACGACTTATATTGATGCTGCTACGGG